>NZ_JBLRWZ010000023.1:0-41623 GCF_047920995.1 Aliidiomarina sp. | reverse complement strand
CTTCGCAGTTTCCGCTTCTTGCGCTTTACGCAAACGCTCCGCTTCAATTTTTGCAGCTTCAGCTTTCGCTTTTTCTTCCGGTGATTTCTCTACCTGCGGCTGCGCTTTCACTTTTGCCTGCTCAGCTTTACGTTTTTCATCAGCAGCTTGTTTCTTAGCTTCTGCTTCTGCTTTTGCACGAACTTTGGCCGCTTCTTCAGCTTCCGCCTTAGCTTTCGCTTGCGCCGCTTCTTTCGCCTTTGCTTCAGCTTCTAAACGCACTTGCTCTGCTTCTTGAGCGATACGTTCGTCTTCCAAACGTTGCTCTTCTTCAGGAGTACGTTTTACATAAGTACGTTTTTTGCGAACTTCCACCTGCACAGCTTTCGCTTTACCAGGGCCAGCATTAATACTCAACGTACTACGGGTTTTCCGCTTCAGTGTCATCCGGCTTGGTGCGGCATTTCCATCACCACCATGCGCTTTGTTCAAATGCGCGAGTAGCTGCGCCTTTTCATCTTCAGAAACTGTATCGCTGGCATCACTCTTGCTAATGCCCGCTTCGCTTAACTGTTGTAGCAAGCGATCAACGGAGGTTCCGATATCACTGGCAAGTTTTTCGATTTTGACTTCTGCCATCTAATTCATACCTCACTTAAACTGTTTATGCTTCGTCACTAAACCAACAAATGTTGCGAGCTTTCATAATCAGCTCACCAGCCGTTGTTGGCGTTAATGATTGAATACTTTCTAAATCGTCGGTACCTTGCTCTGCCAAATCTTCCAGCGTTTTCACACCAATAGAGGCTAATTCATAAGCTAAATGGCTATCCATCCCTTCTAACTCAAGCAAGGTTGAATCAGGCTCTGCACCTTCTAACGATTCTTCGGTTTTCAATGCTTTAGTGGTTAAGAAATCACGCGCTCTGCTGCGTAACTCTTCCACGATATCTTCATCCATACCCTCAACAGACAGTAATTCTGCTACTGGTACATAAGCAATTTCTTCTAACGTTGAGAAACCTTCATCAATCAGTACTCCAGCGAAATCTTCGTCGATTTCTAGGCCTTCCATGAATAATGCAGTTATCCGCTCAGATTCAGCTTCATTGCGTGCGTTAAAGTCAGCTACGGTCATAACGTTGAGTTCCCAGCCGGTAAGCTGGCTAGCTAAACGAACGTTTTGGCCGTTCCGGCCGATAGCTTGCGCGAGGTTACCCTCTTCAACCGCAACTTCCATGGTATGCGTTTCTTCATCCATCACGATAGAAACAACTTCAGCTGGCGCCATCGCGTTAATCACGAACTGTGCTGGGTTATCATCCCAAAGTACGATATCAACCCGCTCGCCACCTAGCTCACTAGAAACGGCTTGCACGCGAGCTCCGCGCATACCTACACAAGCACCCACTGGATCAATACGACGATCATTACTTTTCACCGCAATTTTCGCCCGTGAACCTGGATCTCGAGCAGCGCCCTTAACTTCAATCATCTCTTCGCCAATTTCTGGCACTTCAATGCGGAATAGCTCAATCAGGAAATCAGGATGCGTGCGGCTTACAAATAATTGCGCTCCGCGCGCTTCAGGGCGCACGGCAAATAACAAACCACGAACACGGTCGCCTGGGCGAACACTTTCGCGCGGCAACATATCGTCACGGAATATAACCGCTTCAGCGTTGTTACCTAAATCTAGCAATACGTTATCTCGAGTTGCTTTTTTTACTGTACCGTTAATCAACGTACCTACTTGATCTTCGTACTGCTCAACAACTTGCGCACGCTCAGCTTCACGAACCTTTTGCACAATTACCTGCTTGGCGGTTTGTGTAGTAATGCGATCAAACTGTATCGAATCAATTTGGTCTTCTATGTAATCGCCGATTTGAATATCAGGATCATCGATTTGCGCCGCGGATAACGAAATCTCAGCATATGGATTATCTAAAGCTCCATCTGGATCAGCAACCACCATCCAGCGGCGGAATGTTTCGAATTCACCCGTATTCCGGTCGATTGCCACACGTACTTCGATATCGCCTTCAGATTTCTTACGAGTTGCGGTTGCAATCGCAATTTCTAGGGCTTCAAAAATCTTTTCGCGTGGTACTGATTTCTCATTGGAAACAGCCTCTGCAACCAGCAAAATCTCTTTATTCATGCTCTTGCCTCGTTTACGCTCTCAACATCAGCGCTGTTAACATTTTGCGCTTTCATTTTAACGCTATTAATTAATCGAACTTCGGTACTAAGTGTGCCTTTTTGATTGCACTCATAGGTACCTTAAATGAATCTTCACCGATAGTGAAAACTATCACGTTATCTTCAACCGCCGTAATAACGGCAGTAAATTTGCGGCGATTTTCGAGTGCAACGTTAAGCTGCACAGCGGCTTCCTCGCCAATAAACTGTTCAAAGTGGGCCGCTTTAAAGAATGGACGTTCCATTCCTGGCGACGATACTTCCAAAAAGTATTCAGTATTAATCGGATCTTCTACATCAAGAACAGCGCTCACCTGATGGCTCACATCAGCGCAATTATCAACGGTAATCCCTTCTTCGTGATCAATGTATACGCGCAAAGTAGATTGCTTACTGCGTATAAATTCTACACCAATCAATTCAAAGCCAGCCGCAGCAACGGCGGGCTCAAGCATATTTGTTAGTCGTTCAACCAAAGTTGCCAACTCAACCTCCAGAAACAAAAAAAGGGCATAATGCCCAGTTCTCAGGTGTCAAAACTAATGCCAGCTAGGCTAAAAAAGCAAAAAGCCCCGGACATTGTCGGGGCTATTTCACTAGTGCCTTTCGACCTGAGTTTACCGGGTTGTGTTACATCTTATCCGAAGAATGCTACACACATGTGACTTAATCCATGACTACTATACAACGAGTAGTACCGTTAAACTCGAACTGGTTGCGGGGGCAGGATTTGAACCTACGACCTTCGGGTTATGAGCCCGACGAGCTACCAGACTGCTCCACCCCGCGTCCGATATTGCATATTATACTCTGTTACGTTGAATATTCAACTGCTAAAAACTTTTGTAACCACTTCTAGCGAAATTAAAAGTTTTTAATTAACAACAGGATAACATTAACTTTGGTGCCGAAGACGAGACTCGAACTCGTACGCTCAATTGAGCACCACCCCCTCAAGATGGCGTGTCTACCAATTCCACCACTTCGGCTTAATTTTCAACTTATTGCGTAAACTTAATTACGCTCACACGAGTTAATTACCTGGCGGTAAATCGTTCGGTGGTGTTTGTTCGGTTGGCTCTTCAGTTAAATCAATCCAATCGTCGGCAGGAGCTCGCTCACCAGCAACGATGCTACCTAACAATAGGCTTAACAAAAAGAACGACACTGCTACAATCGCGGTCATACGGGTAAGGAAGTTACCTGAACCGCCAGAACCAAATACGGTATTTGAAGCACCAGCTCCAAATGAAGCACCCATATCTGCGCCCTTGCCTTGTTGCAACATAATTAAGGCAATCAAAGCTATCGCAACCAAAAGGTAAACTACTAATAGAACTTCATACATAAATTTAAATATCCTTTGCTGCCTTGCATATGGCATCAAACTGTTCGGTATCGAGACTAGCACCGCCAATCAGGCCACCATCGATATCGGGTTGGCTAAACAGTGTATTCGCGTTATCAGCTTTTACACTACCACCATATAAAATTTGTAACTTCTGCGCTTCTTCAGGTGCTTTGCTAGCCACCCAAGTACGAATTATCTTGTGCACTTCCTGAGCTTGCTCAGGTGATGCAGTAACCCCTGTACCTATTGCCCAAACTGGCTCGTAAGCGATTACTAAGCGTTCAAAATTAGCTTTTTGCAGCGCGGCTTCAAGTTGTTCTTGAATTACCGATTCTACCGCATTTGCTTCTCGCTCGGCTAGTGTTTCACCAACACAAAGCACAGGAATCAAATCGGCACTCTGTGCTTGCTGAACTTTTTTCGCAATTACCGCATCGGTATCCGCAAACAATGCACGCCGCTCTGAGTGCCCAACTAAAACAAATTTACAACCTACATCTGCAACCATTTCTGCACTTATTTCGCCAGTAAATGCGCCGGATGAGTGCTCGCTGCAGTTTTGCCCACCTATGTGAATGCCGATTGGTTCAAAAAGAACTTCTGCAGTTTTCAGATAAACAGCTGGAGGACAAATAACCACTTGCACCTGTTCTTGCGTATCCACATGGTGAAAGTGCTCAGCCATTTCTTTTAAGAGGCCGATACCGCCGTTTAATTTCCAGTTGGCAATAACCAGTGTTTGTCTCACATGACACTCCTGTAAGCGGCGCAGATAGTACCTGACATCAAGGTCTGATACAAGCACCACTATTGAAAAATTTATTGACTGCTCAATGCTTAAACAATAGCAGCTACTTCACTCGCGATTTGCTGTGCGTAGGCTTTTACTCGTGCAGAATCCTTCCCTTCAACCATTACTCGAATCAACGGTTCAGTACCCGATTTTCGCAAAAGTACTCGGCCTTCACCGGCTAATGCTTTTTCAACTTCTGCCACTGCAGATAAAACGTTATCTTCACACAGTGGATCGGTGCCACTGGTAAATCTAACATTCACCAGTACTTGAGGTAACTTTTGCATACCCTGAATCATAGCACGAGCGCTACATCGTTCGCGTACCATGGCAGATAGAAATTGAATCGCGGCAATGATGCCATCACCGGTACTGTGGTACTTTAAATTGATAATGTGGCCTGAACCTTCGCCGCCTATAAACCAACGATTTTCTCGTAGGGCTTCCATAACAAAACGGTCCCCTACTTTTGCTCGGGTAAAGGGTACATTTAGCTTTTCTAACGCTAATTGCATGCCCATATTACTCATTACGGTACCTACTACACCACCTTCCAGGGTGCCATCCTTAATAGCTTGGCGCACTAATGCATAAACGATTTCATCACCATCGATTACCACGCCCTCGGCATCCACAATCATTAAGCGATCACCATCACCATCAAGGGCGATGCCAATATCCGCTTTTTCCTCTCTTACTTTCGCAGTTAATGCGGCTAAATCGGTTGCACCGCACCCTGCGTTAATATTCAAACCATTAGGCGTACTGCCGATTTCAATTACTTGCGCACCAAGCTCACGAAACACGTTCGGCGCGATATGGTAAGTAGCACCGTTCGCGCAATCCACTACTAACTTAAGCTTACTGAGCGATAGCTCACTGGGAAATACACTTTTACAAAACTCGATATAACGGCCAGCCGCATCAGGAATACGCGAAGCACGGCCAAGTTTCTCCGAAGACACACAATCAATTTCTTGATCGAGATAATCTTCAATGCGTTGTTCAAGTGCATCAGAGAGTTTATGCCCACTATCAGAAAAGAACTTAATACCGTTATCATAATACGGATTATGCGAAGCGCTGATCACGATGCCCGCGGCAGCACGAAAGGTGCGGGTTAAATAGGCAATGGCCGGCGTTGGCATGGGGCCTAGAAATTCAACATTAACACCTGCAGCGGAGAAACCAGCTTCTAGTGCAGATTCCAACATATAACCTGAAATCCGCGTATCCTTGCCAATTAATACGCGCGTATTACCTTCTGCAGCCAAAGCTTTACCAGCGGCCCAGCCTAATTTCAAGACAAAATCAGGGGTAATCGGGCGGTCACCTACACGACCGCGAATTCCATCAGTGCCGAAATACTTACCCATAATACTAATACTCTCCTGTTAATGTGGCGGTAACCACTTTTACCGCATCCATGGTTTCTGCAACATCATGCACACGCAAAATGGCAGCACCTTTCATCATAGCGATGGTTGCCGCAGCAATACTCGCTGCTAACCGTTGCTCTACATCGCGCCCGGTTACCTTGCCCAACATCGATTTTCGGGAAACGCCAATCAATAAAGGCACTTCAAACTCTTGAAAGCACGCTAATCGATGTAGCAACTCATAATTATGCCGTACAGTTTTGCCAAAACCAAAGCCCGGATCAAGTAAAAGACGCTCCCGAGCAATACCCGCTTGTTCACATACACGCATGCGATCTTGCAAAAATAGCTTCACTTCGTTCACAACGTTGCCATATTCAGGGGCATCTTGCATGGTACGCGGTTGGCCAACCATATGCATTAAACACACTTTAACGTTACTTTCGGCAGCGGCTGCTAGCGCTCCAGGCTCTCGCAACGCGCGAACATCATTAATCATTGCCGCCCCTGCATGCACAGCTTCACGCATTACCTGCGCTTTGCTCGTGTCTACAGAAATCTGCACCGCAAACTCCCGCGATAAGGCTTCTATCACTGGAATTACTCTATCTAGTTCTTCTTGCTCAGCAACACCTGCTGCGCCTGGCCGAGTTGATTCACCACCCACATCAAGCCATGTAGCGCCCGCTACTACCATCTGCTCTGCGCGTTGTAATGCCGAGCTCACCGAGTTGTATCGACCACCATCGGAAAAAGAATCGGGAGTAACATTTAAAATACCCATTACTTGAAATGGTTGTCGTTGTTGCGCCATGCAGGTGTCCTCAAGATGATCGTGGCAAGCAAAAAAATGCCCCGCGAACGGGGCATTTATTATAGATTATTTAGCGGGTGATTCATCCGGATCGTTGAGTAACGGTGAATCATCATCTTTTTCCTTGCTACCTTCCGCGTCTTTGGTTGCTTTTTTGCCACCACCAGCAACATTACCGGTATCATTATCATCATGCCAATTTACCGGTTCGCGAACTTCTCTGCGTTCCATTAAATCATCAATCTGATGTGCATCCAGCGTTTCATATTTCATTAACGCATCTTTCATGGAATGCAGGATATCGATGTTCTCGTCCAAAATCTTGTAGGCGCGCGCGTAATTACTATCAATCACGTTGCGAATCTCAGCATCTATCGCCCGCATAGTTTCATCAGACATTTGCTTGTTCTGAGCTACACCGCGCCCTAAAAATACTTGGCCATCATCTTCTGCGTACAACAATGGGCCCATTTTGGTGGATAAGCCCCACTGTGTAACCATTTTCCGAGCGATGCTAGTAGCACGCTCAATATCATTCGATGCGCCAGTGGTTACGTAGTCATCACCATAAATCAATTGCTCTGCGATACGGCCGCCATATAAGCTCGACAACATACTTTCTAAATGCTGCTTGCTGTGGCTTACTCGATCTTGCTCCGGCAAGTACATGGTAACACCCAACGCTCTACCGCGCGGAATAATGGAAACTTTATATACTGGATCATGATCTGGTACTAATCGACCTACGATGGCATGGCCGGCCTCGTGATAAGCCGTCATTGCTTTCTCTTCTTCGGTCATTACCATCGATTTACGTTCTGAGCCCATCAAAATCTTATCTTTGGCTTTTTCAAACTCGGCCATAGAAACAACACGGCGATTTTCGCGCGCTGCGAATAACGCGGCTTCGTTTACTAAGTTTGCCAAATCAGCACCTGAGAACCCAGGGGTTCCGCGGGCAATTACGCTTGGCTCCACATCGTCAGCCAAAGGAACTTTACGCATGTGCACTTTCAAAATTTGCGCACGGCCACGAACATCCGGTAACCCCACGGTTACTTGGCGATCGAAGCGGCCTGGGCGTAATAACGCTGGATCCAATACGTCTGGGCGGTTGGTTGCAGCAATTACGATAATACCTTCATTGCCTTCGAAGCCATCCATTTCTACGAGCATTTGGTTCAAGGTTTGCTCGCGCTCGTCGTGACCGCCACCAAGGCCAGCGCCACGCTGGCGACCTACTGCATCAATCTCATCAATAAAGATGATACAAGGAGCAGATTTCTTCGCTTGTTCGAACATATCGCGAACACGCGAAGCACCAACACCTACAAACATCTCTACGAAATCAGAACCAGAAATTGTGTAGAACGGAACCTTGGCCTCGCCTGCAACTGCTTTTGCTAACAATGTTTTACCAGTACCTGGAGGGCCTACCATCAATACGCCCTTCGGGATGTGACCACCTAAGCGCTGGAACTTGCTTGGATCGCGCAAGAAATCAACCAATTCGGCAACTTCTTCTTTCGCTTCTTCACAGCCAGCAACATCCGCAAGCGTGGTTTTCACTTGATCTTCACCCATAAGGCGGGCTTTGCTTTTACCGAAGCTCATTGCTCCTTTGCCACCGCCACCCTGCATTTGGCGCATGAAGAATATCCACACCGCAATCAACAACAGCATTGGGAACCAAGAGATGAAAATAGTGCCAAGTAAGCTTCGTGCTTCTGGCTCTTGGTATTGTACCGTTACATTACCTTGGCTTAATAGTTCGTTTAATAACTCAGGATCTTGTGCTGGCATCACTGTACGGAACTCTTCACCACTTCTGCGCACGCCCTGTATAGAACGCTTCGATTCATTTATGGTTACTTCGCGTACATCACCCCGATTTACATCACGCACAAACTCTGAGTAGGCGTATGTGCGCCCCTCAGTAGAACCTGGATTAATTCCTTGGAACACGCTCATTAACACGACCGCGATAACTAACCAAAGAATAAGATTTTTTGCCATGTCGCTCAACGTTATTACCTCTCAACATGTTGTGGAATACACCGTTTGGTTTATTCCGATACTTGGTTCTAGGGTACTATACTTTGTAGCCAGTAGCCACTAGATACACCTCACGTGAACGCGCCCGAGACGAATCTGGCTTGCGTACTTTCACTGAGGTGAACGCTTGGCGAACGCTTTTCAAAAATACATCCGAACCTTCACCATGAAACACTTTTACTACAAATGACCCACCTGGTTTTAACACTTGCGCGCACATTTCTAGAGCCAACTCTACCAGGTACATCGAGCGTGGCTGATCAACCGCGTCTGTGCCACTAAAATTTGGCGCCATATCAGAAAGCAACACATCTACTTTTGCCCCACCAATTCGGGTTAGTAATGCATTTAATACTGCTTCCTCACGAAAATCGCCTTGCAAGAAATCTACCCCAGCGATTGGATCAATTGCCAAAATATCACAGGCAATAACTTCGCCTTTACCATCTTGTAAATCGGCCACATACTGCGACCAGCCACCTGGGGCTGCACCTAAATCTACTACGGTTTGCCCAGGCCGAAGGATCTTATCGCGCTGTTGAATTTCATCAATCTTAAACACAGCTCGAGAACGTAATCCTCGCTTCTGTGCTTTTTGGACATATTGATCGTCAAAATGTTCTTTCAACCAACGACTACTGCTGGCGGAACGCTTTTTTTTGGTCATAGAATTGTAACTCTTTTAAAACTCGGGCTGGCTCGTATTACTAGATGGCGGTAGAATACCCTAAATTCAAGTGGTCTGCTCGTTCTCTGTGAAAAAGCATAACGATTGCAGCCATCATTTAATTCTATCAGCAGTTCTTACGTATAAGAACCTACAGGCAGCACACTATGCAATTAAATAATAAACAGAAACAATTTTTAAAAGGCTTAGCGCACCCGTTAAAGCCAGTGGTGCTGCTTGGCGCTAATGGTTTAACCGAAGGTGTACTTGCTGAAATTGAACTCGCATTAGAGCACCACGAGCTGATTAAAATTAAAGTACCCGAGGAAGATCGTGAAATGCGCCAAGCTATTTACGATGCTATCGTTCGCGAAACCGCTTCTGCACAGGTGCAGGTAATTGGCAAAACGTTAGTTCTGTATCGGCCTGCTCGCGAACCGAAAATGCGCTTACCAAAATAATTTGCGCACCAAAAAAGAAAGCTCTGTAAAAATACAGAGCTTTCATGCATACACTAGCCAGCGGTTTAGTTATAAATAAACAACGTTAACCACTTCATATTCAACTTCGCCACTTGGTGTTGCCACCAGTGCTACGTCGTCTACTTCTTTACCAATCATGGCGCGCGCTAAAGGCGAGTTCACAGAAATTAAGTTTTTCTTAATATCGGCTTCATCATCACCCACTATCCGATAGGTTACTTCTTCATTGGAACTAGTATTAAACACCGTTACTGTAGCGCCAAAAATAACTTTCCCGTTATTGGGGATTTTGGTGACATCAATCACTTGCGCATTGGAAAGCTTCGCTTCAATTTCTTGAATACGGCCTTCACAAAAGCTTTGCTGCTCACGCGCCGCGTGATACTCAGCATTTTCTTTTAGATCGCCGTGTTCACGGGCATCAGCGATAGCCTGAATAATTCGCGGCCTATCTTCGCTTTTTAAACGTTGTAGCTCAGCTCGCAGAGATTCCGCCCCTGCCACTGTCATTGGAATATTTGTCATTGATTTAAAATCCTCTTATGCAGCTCCTGCAGCGAACTTACTCGCGCACGATCGTTTACCGTATGAGCCTTCACTGCGGCAAAGCCTGCATTCAGTGTGGTGGTATAACTTACATTATTCAAGAGCGCTTCCCTACGAATATAAACTGAATCCTCAATTGCTTGGCGCCCTTCCACCGTATTAATAATATAGCTATATTCGCCATTTTTCACGGCATCAACAATATTCGGCCGGCCTTCTTGCAGTTTATTTACAACCGTACAATGAATGCCCTGCTCTTGCAGCGATTTCGCAGTTCCACGAGTAGCCTCAACGGTGAAGCCCAAGGCAGTAAGCCCTCGGGCTAAATCCATCACCCGTTTCTTATCGCCCTCACGCACCGATAACAGCGCTTTGCCTTTTAACGGCAATGCTTGGCCGGCACCTAAGTTAGCTTTCGCATAGGCTTCCTCGAAGCTTTCGCCAACTCCCATAACTTCACCAGTGGAGCGCATTTCTGGCCCACGAATTGGATCTACACCTTGGAATTTAGCAAATGGTACCACAACTTCTTTCACAGAATAATATGGCGGTATCACTTCTGTTAAGCAGTTTTGCTGCTTCAGTGTTTGCCCCGCCATTACTCGTGCAGCAACTTTTGCTAATTGAATGCCGGTTGCTTTAGAAACAAAAGGTACTGTTCTAGCTGCGCGCGGATTCACTTCAATCAAGTAAATCTCATTGTTCTGAATTGCGAATTGCGTGTTCATTAAGCCGCGTACATTTAGTTCAAACGCCAGTTTCGTAACTTGTTCACGCAACTGGTTTTGCACTACATCGCTTAACGAGTATGGCGGCAAACTACAGGCTGAATCACCTGAGTGAACACCCGCTTGTTCAATATGCTGCATAATGCCACCGATAAATACATCTTCGCCATCACAGATAGCATCGATATCTACTTCAATCGCATTATCTAAGAACCGATCCAACAGCACTGGAGCAGAATTGGAAACTTTTACTGCTTCGGTTAAGTAACGTCTTAAATCTTGCTGATCATAAACAATTTCCATTGCCCGACCGCCAAGCACATAAGATGGCCGCACTACTAGTGGGAAACCTATTCGTGCTGATTCCACCATGGCCTGCTCAATATTGGTAATTGTAGCGTTCTCTGGCTGCTTCAAGCCTAACCGCTCTACCGCAGTTTGGAAACGTTCACGATCTTCTGCGCGGTCGATTGCATCTGGAGAAGTACCAATAATCGGCACTCCGTTCGCTTCTAAGGCGCGCGCTAACTTCAGTGGGGTTTGGCCACCATACTGCACAATAACGCCCTTAGGCTTCTCAATACGCACAATTTCCAGCACATCTTCGAGAGTGATGGGCTCAAAGTACAAACGATCCGAGGTATCATAATCAGTTGAAACTGTTTCGGGGTTACAATTTACCATAATGGTTTCATAACCATCTTCACGCATCGCTAAGGAAGCGTGTACACAGCAATAATCGAATTCAATACCTTGGCCTATGCGGTTCGGACCACCGCCGATAACCATGATTTTTTCACGATCAGAAGGCCGTGCTTCGCATTCTTCATCATAAGTGGAGTACATGTATGCTGTTTCAGAAGCGAACTCGGCCGCACAGGTGTCTACACGTTTATATACTGGGAAAATACCAAACTCTTCTCTGCGCTTACGGATTTCGTTCTCGTGCACATCTAAAATATCCGCCAGCCTTGCATCTGCGAAACCTTTGCGTTTCAAATAGCGCAAGCTATCGGCATCTAAACCTGCCAAACCGAATTCAGCCACCTCGTTTTCTAAGTGAATAATCTCTTCTATTTGCACTAAGTACCAACGATCAATATTGGTAAGCTCAAATACTTCATCTACGCTCATTCCCATACGGAATGCATCGCCGATATACCAAATACGTTCAGCGCCAGCTTCTTTTAACTCACGAATAATGCGCGTGCGCGCTTCTTCTGGCTCATTTAAATCCACCATCGGATCTAGGCCATGCATACCAAGCTCTAAACCACGTAACGCTTTTTGTAACGATTCTTGCTGGTTACGGCCGATGGCCATTACCTCGCCAACAGATTTCATTTGCGTGGTTAAGCGATCGTTCGCACCAGGGAATTTTTCGAAGTTGAAGCGCGGGATTTTTGTTACTACGTAATCAATTGCTGGCTCAAATGAGGCCGGGGTAACACCACCCGTGATCTCATTACTAAGCTCATCAAGCGTATAACCTACGGCGAGCTTCGCAGCAACTTTGGCAATAGGAAAGCCAGTAGCTTTGGAAGCAAGTGCAGAAGAGCGGCTTACCCGTGGGTTCATTTCGATAATCACCATACGACCGGTATCTGGACAAATACCAAACTGTACGTTCGAGCCACCAGTTTCTACACCTATCTCACGCAATACTGCCATCGAGGCATCACGCATGATTTGATATTCTTTGTCGGAAAGAGTTTGTGCTGGAGCAACGGTAATCGAATCACCGGTGTGAATCCCCATTGGATCGAAGTTCTCGATCGAGCATACGATAATGCAGTTATCGTTTTTATCGCGCACCACTTCCATTTCATACTCTTTCCAACCAATTAGTGATTCATCAATCAATAACTCGTTGTTCCGTGATAGCGCCAAACCACGCTTACAAATTTCTTCAAATTCATCACGGTTGTAGGCTATACCACCGCCGCTCCCGCCCATAGTGAACGAGGGCCGAATAATACATGGGAAGCCCAAGCGTTCAAGAATGCCAAATGCTTCTTCCATGCTGTGGGCAATTTCTGCTTTTGGCGTTTCTAAGCCAATCCGCTTCATGGCTTTATCGAAACGATCACGATCTTCTGCTTTATCAATTGCATCCGCAGTAGCACCAATCATTTCCACGTTGTATTCCTTGAGAATACCCCGTGAATCCAACTCTAGTGCACAGTTTAATGCGGTTTGTCCGCCCATTGTTGGCAAGATAGCATCGGGCCGTTCCCGGGCAATGATTTTCTCTACCACTTCCCAATGGATCGGCTCAATATAAGTTGCATCCGCCATTTCTGGGTCGGTCATAATTGTGGCTGGGTTCGAGTTCACCAAAATAACTCGATACCCTTCTTCTTTCAGTGCTTTACAGGCCTGAGCACCCGAGTAATCAAACTCACAAGCCTGACCAATTACAATCGGACCTGCCCCGATAATCAAAATACTTTGTATGTCTGTACGTTTTGGCATAGTGACAACTCTTTCTCAACTAACGGTTTGCAGAATGATTCGCTTCAAGCAGTTCGATAAAGTGATCAAATAGCCCAGCAGCATCATGTGGCCCTGGGCTAGCTTCTGGATGCCCTTGGAAACTAAATGCCGGCAGCGTGGTGTGATGAATGCCTTGCAGTGTGCCATCAAACAACGATTTATGCGTTGCTTTTAGGTGCTCAGGCAAGCTTGCCTCATCAACTGCGAAACCATGATTCTGGCTGGTTATCATCACTACACCACTGGCTAAATCTTGCACTGGGTGATTGGCACCATGATGGCCATGCTTCATTTTTATTGTGGTTGCACCTGTAGCCAACGCGAGTAATTGATGGCCTAAGCAGATACCGAAAATCGGTAACTTGTGCTGCAAAAATACTTTAATTGCGGTAATCGCATAAGTACATGGTGCTGGATCGCCTGGCCCATTGGATAGGAAAATTCCATCAGGGTTCAACGCTAACGCCTCTTCCGCTGAGGTTGTTGCAGGAACAACCGTAATCTTGCAGCCGCGATCGGCCAACATACGCAAAATATTCAGCTTGGCGCCAAAATCGTAGGCCACAATATGGAACTTGGTTTCGCCTTGAGCTTGATGCCCTGCACCTAATTGCCAGCTACCCATCGTCCATGGGTATGCTTTCTCACAGGTTGCAACCTTCGCTAAATCCATTCCCGCTAAACCAGGAAAATCTTGCGCAGCTTTTAATGCGGCTTCAATGGGTGCTTCATCCCCTACAGCATAGGTCATAATACAACCATTTTGCGCACCAGTATCCCGTAGCCGGTTTGTTAATCGACGTGTATCGATATCGGCTATGCCAAGAATACTTTCTGATTTAAGATAATCACTGAGAGATTGAGTACTGCGGAAATTGCTTGCGATTAGAGATAAATCGCGGATCACTAAGCCTTTGGCCCAAATACGTGAAGATTCTGAATCTTCGAGGGTAGTGCCGTAATTGCCAATATGTGGATAAGTGAGGGTAACGATCTGTTCTGCGTATGAGGGGTCGGTTAAAATCTCCTGATAGCCTGTCATTGCAGTATTGAAAACAACTTCACCAACAGCCTGCCCATCTGCACCAATTGCTGTGCCATTAAAAACAGTGCCGTCAGCGAGAACCAGGATTGCCCTGCGTTTGGTCTTACTCGCCGAAATACTCAAGGGTACCTCCGAACATAAAAAAACGGGCAAGCCATATAACACTCCCCCGCTTTACACCGAATCATGCACAGCCAGACCCACGTTTAACAATCAAATTACAGCTAATTTCCAGCCCTTTATTCAACTGTGCCCACGGATGGCTGCACCTGTGCTTGCCGGCGTTCGGCAAATTGTTCGTATGATACTAAAAAGGCGCATTTCAGTCTAGCCCAAGTGCGTCCTTCATTGTATAAAAGCCTGCTGTTTGTTGATTTGCTAACCAACTTGCGGCTCGCAATGCGCCCTCGGCAAATGTGCTTCGGTTCGCAACCCGATGCGTAAGTTCGATACGCTCTCCCCCAAGCACCAAGTAAACAGTGTGTTCACCAACGATATCGCCAGCGCGAATGGTGGCAAACCCAATACTACCTGCCGCATGAATTTCATTTTTACCGTTGCGATCATATGCGGCCACATCTGCTAAGTTTTGCCCACGCCCTTGCGCTGCCGCTTCACCAAGCAGCAATGCGGTACCAGAGGGAGCATCTTTCTTTTGCGTATGGTGCGCTTCAAATATCTCAATATCAGCGGTGCTACCCAATACTTCGGCTGCTTTTTCGGTAAGAGCGGCTAGCAAATTAATTCCCACGCTGGTGTTCGCCGCATGCAAAATAGCAATACTCTCAGCCGCGGAACGTAATTGTTGCTGTTGCGCATCGGTTAAGCCTGTAACACAGAGCACCGCCGGGCATTGCGCCCTTTGGTATGCTTGCAAACGTTCCGATAAGCCCTCAGCTAGAGCAAAATCGATCACCACATCCGCACCGCTTAAAGCGGCAAAATCATCCGTAATAACCACCTGATTTGCCGTACCATCGGCAAGTACGCCTGAATCGATGCCTAGTGCAGATGAATTTGTTCGTGTTATAGCCGCATGCAGCAACAACTCGCCCGCTCCACTTGCTCCGTTGTGTTCTGGATGCAACAGCGTTACTACCTGTCTGCCCATGCGGCCACTCGCGCCCACCACTGCAACTTTCATCACCTTCGCCATTTACCCTAGGCTCCTTGCTCTTTAATTAAGGTTATTATCTTTCCGCGTTTCCGCGCTTTCCAAGTTAGCCAACTGGGTTGGCTGCAAACTTGCAAATTCATTGCGCATGCCAGCTGCGAGAACCTCTTCGTTAACCATATTCTCAGATTTCGCTACTACAAGCGACACTGCCATATCGCCGGTTACATTTGTTGTTGTGCGCATCATATCAATAATTCTATCAACTGCGGCAATAAAAGCGATGCCCTCTAATGGTAAGCCCACTGCAGAAAGGGTTACCGTTAACATCACCATGGCCGACCCGGGAACACCGGCGGTGCCAAAATCTGGGTAGGGAAAATAGCCCGAAAGAACTGCCACGGTTTCACTTTGGCACCAAAGCGAACCAAGCTACCATACACAAAAATGATGTGGATTAAGCATGCCAAGTAAATAGCACCAATAAACTTGCCAAGCGGCAGTAACATTTCAATACCATGTGTGCCTACTACCCAAGCCATTAAACCGAACACACCAATGGGCGTTAACTCTAAAACATAGCGGGTAATTTGATACATTACCATCGGCAAGCGCTGCAAATGGACTGGTTGGAATTACCGAGAGAATTACTTGGCTCACAGGTGGAATATCACGTTCAGTAACCGCCCCTGCGGTTAGCTCCACATTTGGGGTTAAATCTATTCATGTTTGCAGTAAGCTTTTAGCTATCCGTGTTATCTAGTTTTCTCGGCCGCGGACAGTTTGGCAAATTACCAGCCGCAACCCGGGCTTCATAATCTCGCATGGCAGCAGGAACACGGGCACTTAAATCGCGAATGCGGCTGCTCGGTGATGGATGCGTGGAAAGTAACTCAGGTGGCGAGCCACCACTTTCTGCAGCCATATTTTCCCACAGTTTCGGCGCTTCTTGCGGTTGGAAACCGGCTTTGGCCATTAACTCTAAACCAATGGCATCCGCTTCGCTTTCATGAATGCGGCTGTAAGGTAATGCCACCGCGATTTGTGAGGTAATACCTAAACCCGCCATAATCATGCCCCGTTGTTGTGGAGAACGATCTGATAAAGCGATATCAGTGCCAATCAATACACCGCTAATCAATAAGTTAGTAGATAATCGCTCACTACTATGATCGGCCATAACGTGGCCAATTTCATGGCCCATTACAGCGGCTAATTGATGTTCATTTTCAGCAACACGCAACATACCGGTGTAAAACCCGATGTAACCACCAGGCAATGCAAACGCATTAATCGTATCCGATTCAAATACCACTACTTCCCAGTTATTATTAGCATATTGCTCCGGCAAAATGTCAATAATGGCGTTTGCAACACACTGCGCATAAGCGTTTAATTCTCGATCCGTAGATACTTTCTCTTCTTCTTTAATTTGCGCAAATGCATCTGTCCCCATCGAGTTCAAGGCACTCCCGGAAAATAAGTTAAGCTGCGAACGACCGGTTGGAGAGGTAGTGCAGGCAACCAATACGAACATGGCAACGAAAATAACAGTAAACACACGATATCGATTCATAAATACTCCCTTTAGCGAGCCCCAGTAAAGTATTACGGCGCTGTCGCAAATTACCTTAACAATAGCAGTATTTTAACTGTATAAATTAGATAATGGTTAATATAGCAAAGTTCCAAACAAAAACCCCTAACAGCAGTACTTAGCGGTTAGGGGCTTTACATTACACTTACAGAAGTAGCAGTTAGCTGCCGGTTAAATCATCAAAGAACTTTTTTACACCATCGAAAAAACCACGCTCTTTCGGCCGATATTTTGCCGCTTCATCGCCGGTGCCCATGGAATCTTCAAACTCTTTCAATAACGCTTTTTGCTTTGCCGAAAGGTTTACTGGTGTTTCGATTACCGCTTTACACACCAAATCGCCTACTGCGCCTGAACGAACCGATTTAACCCCTTTGCCGCGCATCCGGAACATTCTGCCCGTTTGCGTTTCCGTTGGGATCTTCAATTTCACTCGGCCATCTAGCGTAGGCACTTCTACCTCGCCACCTAAAGCGGCTTGGGTAAAGCTTACCGGTACTTCACAGTACAAGTTATTGCCTTCGCGGCGGAAGATTTTGTGTTCTCGAACGCGCACTTGCACATATAAATCACCACTTGGCGCACCATGCTCACCCGCTTCACCTTCACCCGCCAAACGCACGCGGTCGCCGGTATCCACACCCGCTGGAATCTTCACATTCAAGGTGCGTGTTTTCTCTTTGCGGCCTTGCCCATGACAGCTCTTACACGGGTTCTCAACAATAGTGCCACGGCCATTACATTGCGGACACGTTTGTTGCACAGCAAAGAAACCCTGGCGCATTTGTACCTGACCAGCGCCATGGCACACATCACAAGTTTTTGGTGGGCTATTATCAGCAGAACCAGTACCATCGCAATCATCACAAGTGCTCAAGCGAGGGATTTTCAACTCAACTTCTTTACCGCGCACGGCATCTTCTAAGGTCATCTCTAAATCGTAGCGAAGATCTGAGCCTCGTTGGGCTCGGCGCCCACCACCGCGGCGGCCGCCACCAAAGATATCACCAAATACATCACCAAAAATGTCAGAGAAATCAGCATTACCGCCAAAGCCTGCGCCTTGGCCACCCCGTGCCTGATCAAAGGCATCATGGCCATACTGGTCATACACTCGGCGCTTCTCGCTATCGCTAAGAATTTCGTAAGCTTCTTTCACCTCTTTAAACTTCGCTTCGAGGTTTTTATCGCCCTTGGTACGATCCGGGTGAAACTTCATTGCAAGTTTTTTGTAGGCTTTTTTTATCTCGCGCTCGTCGGCAGCTTTTGATACCCCAAGCACTTCATAATAATCGGTTTTTGCCATAATTTTGTGTTCTCTGTCAGTCTGTCAGACACACACACGGGCGTTCCCTAAGGTAACGCCCGTGCTAAGAAAGTTATGCAACAAAGCAACTTACTTTTTGTCTTCGTCTTTAACTTCTTCAAACTCAGCGTCAACCACATCATCAGCTGCGTCACTAGCAGCATTGCTAGCACCATCAGCCTGTTGTTGCTGGGCTTGTTGCTGAGCGATTTCCATCAACTTAGCTGAAGCTTCCATAAGCGCTTGTGATTTTGCTTCCATCGCTTCTTTATCACTTGCTTTCATCGCTTCTTCAAGCTCGCTGCTCGCCTTTTCGATGGCTTCCTTATCTTCCGCTGGTAAGGCATCGCCGGCTTCTTCAACTTGCTTCTTGGTAGCGTGAATTAGTGCATCAGCTTGGTTACGCGCCTGCACCATTTCTTCGAATTTCTTATCTTCTTCAGCATGAGCTTCTGCATCACGCACCATTTTTTCCACTTCATCATCGCTTAAACCTGAAGAAGCCTTAATGGTAATCTTCTGCTCTTTACCGGTATCCTTATCTTTCGCAGAAACATGCAAAATACCATCGGCATCCACATCAAAGGTTACTTCGATTTGTGGCTGACCACGCATTGCTGCACGGATACCTTCAAGATTAAATTGGCCCAGCGATTTGTTATCTGCAGCGCGCTTACGCTCACCTTGAATAACATGAATAGTTACCGCTGATTGGTTATCTTCGGCTGTAGAGAAAGTTTGCGATTTCTTAGTAGGAATCGTAGTGTTCTTCTCAATCAATGGGGTCATTACGCCACCCATCGTTTCAATACCAAGCGATAATGGGCTCACATCAAGCAGCAACACATCTTTTACATCGCCTTGTAATACACCCGCTTGCACTGCCGCGCCTACGGCTACAGCTTCATCAGGGTTTACATCTTTACGCGCTTCTTTCCCGAAGAAATCAGCTACTAATTCTTGAACTTTTGGCATCCGCGTTTGGCCACCAACAAGAATGATATCGTTGATATCGCCAACTTTCAGATCTGCATCTGCTAATGCTTGTTTTACCGGCTCAAGCGTTTTGCGAACCATATCTTCAACTAATGATTCAAGCTTCGAACGCGTTAGCTTAATCGCCATATGCTTCGGACCTGAGCCATCAGCAGTAATATATGGCAAGTTCACTTCAGTTTGCTGCGCTGAAGAAAGCTCAATTTTGGCTTTCTCACCGGCTTCTTTCAAGCGTTGCATCGCCAATGGATCTTTGCGTAAATCAATTCCTTGATCTTTCTGGAACTGCTCTACTAAGTAGTTGATTACGCGGTTATCAAAATCTTCACCACCGAGGTGAGTATCACCGTTGGTAGCAAGTACTTCAAAGGTGTGCTCGCCATCAACTTCGTCGATTTCAATAATGGAAATATCGAAGGTACCGCCACCTAAATCGTAAACAGCTACGGTACGCTCACCGCTTTTCTTGTCCATACCGTAAGCTAAAGCTGCTGCGGTTGGTTCGTTAATAATACGCTTTACTTCTAAACCAGCGATGCGGCCTGCATCTTTGGTTGCTTGGCGCTGCGCATCATTAAAGTATGCAGGTACAGTGATTACTGCCTCAGTTACTTTTTCGCCTAAGTAATCTTCTGCAGTTTTCTTCATTTTTTTCAATATTTCAGCAGAAATCTGTGGTGGCGCTTTCTTGTCGCCCTTCACTTCTACCCACGCATCACCATTATCAGCTTTGGCAATGCCATACGGCATGATGCCCATATCGCGCTGCACTTCTTCATCTTCAAAGCGGCGACCAATTAAGCGTTTAATGGCAAATAATGTATTTTGTGGGTTGGTAACCGCCTGCCGTTTCGCTGGCGCACCTACCAAAATTTCACCATCATCAGCGAAAGCAACAACAGAAGGAGTTGTACGATCGCCTTCGGCGTTCTCTATCACGCGTGCTTTACCGCCTTCCATGATAGCTACACAAGAGTTTGTTGTTCCTAAATCGATACCAATGATTTTACCCATGATTTTCTCCAAACGTTCAATCTGTTTCCAGGATGTCTATGAAATGGGGACGCCCCGATAAAATTTCAATACTTTCTACAAGGTTATTAACGATTTTTTTATCCGCGCTTAACTTGCTGCGCGAGAAACCATTACCATTGCCGGGCGCAATAAGCGGCCGTTTAATAAGTAGCCTTTCTGCATTACGTAAAGCACTGTGTTAGCAGGAACATCAGCACTTTCTTGCATTCCCATCGCTTCATGCAGCTGCGGGTTAAATGGTTGCCCTTCTGGGTTTACTGCTTCCATACCAAATTTTTCAATGGTGCTGAGAAACCCTTTATGGGTCATCTCAATACCTTCGGCAATGCTATTTTGAGCAGCATCGGAAACATCTATGGTTTGCAAGGCTCGCTCTAAGTTATCAATTACCGCAAGCAATTCGCCGGCAAATTTTTCCAAGGCGAAATTACGCGCTTTTTCTACTTCTTGCGCCGCTCTACGGCGCACATTTTCAGCTTCCGCCGCTATCCGTAAGCCTTTATCTCGCTCAGCTTGGAGCTCGTTGGCTAGAGCAGTAACTTGGCGTTGCAGCTGTTCCGTATCAAGTTGTGTTGGCTCATCAGCATCTGCATTCGTAGTTACTTCATCAGCAGCATCAACAACCTGCTCTTCCGCTGATTCCACGTTAACGTCAGGCTTTTTCTGCTGTTCCGATTGGCTTTTGTCGCTCATGCCTTGCTCCATCTTCGTTCTCTATTTCGTTTAACGGCGAACCAAAGTATTGCCAGCTCAATAAAATAAGTTGCTCAACCATCGGCTATCGCCTTGCTTGCATGTGTATATTGGGGCTGGCCAAATAAATTCAAGGATAAATTTTCAAATCGCTAGTTATTGATCTCGATAGCTAAAGCCCGTAGCTTATGCTGTATTCATTTTGCGGAGATATTTATGCCTCAATCGGTGCAACAACAACCCGCTTTTCAAGTGATTGGCTTACTCTGTAAGAAACACTCTGAAACAGCTCAAGAAACTCTCCAGCACCTAGCCGACGCACTTGTGCAAGCTGGGAAGCAGGTATTTGTTGATAGTAAAGCTCCGGCTGTACCCTTACCCGATCAAGTAACGCGTATTTCTCTCGCAGAAATCGGCGAACAAGCAGAGCTTGCGATTGTCATCGGCGGTGATGGCAAAATGCTGGGTGCGGCGCGTAGATTAAGCCTATACAACATTGCCGTGATTGGAGTGAATAGAGGTAATCTAGGGTTTCTTACTGATTTATCACCAGAAAATGTGATTACCCAATTAATGCCAGTGCTCCAGGGTAAATACCGCACCGAACAGCGTTTTCTTCTAGATGCGCGAATTGCAAGTAATGGTGAAATCATTCACCGGGGTAACGCCATGAACGAGGTAATTCTGCATTCTGATCAAGTGGCGCATATGCTGGAGTTTGAGGTTGATGTAGACGAACAGTTTGTATTCAGCCAACGTTCTGATGGCTTGATTATTGCCACGCCCACCGGTTCTACCGCGTATTCTTTATCCGCAGGTGGCCCTATTTTAACGCCGGGTTTGAATGCTATCACCTTAGTTCCCATGTTCCCCCATACACTCAGCAGCCGACCTATTGTAGTAGACGGCAACAGTGCTATTCGTGTGCGGGTAGCCCCAGACGATCAACCGCTCCATATAAGCTGCGATGGCCACTTGAAGTTACCAGTTCCAGAGGGCGCAGAAATTATTATTACTCGCCAAAGCAAGCCCTTGCGTTTGGTACATCCGCTGGATTACAACTATTACCACGTGCTCCGCAACAAGCTGAGTTGGGGCAGCCGCTTGTTCTAAAAAATATTTCTTCACTCCGCTTGCACTACTGGATAACTACTGTATATTTACTGTATATAAGAACAGTGCCTTTATTCTTTCTTGCTTGCGGAGGCAACTATGCTGACACAACTACACATTCGCCAGTTTGCTATCGTTGATGAACTCAGTATTGATTTTCAAAACGGTATGACCGCTATCACCGGTGAAACAGGTGCAGGTAAATCCATAGCGTTGGATGCCCTAAGCTTGTGCCTAGGAGCGCGCGCCGAAAGTTCTATGGTTCGGCCCGGCAGTGAGCGGGCGGAAGTTACCGCAAGCTTCAATGTGCATCAGCTGCCGGCTGTGCTGCAATGGTTAAGCGAGCACGATATGCTCGATGAGCACTGTGAACCGAACGAAGATAACTGCATTATTCGCCGCACTTTAACCGCTGAAGGGCGTTCTAAAGGATTTATTAACGGCGCTCCCGTGCCAGTTACCTTAATGCGCGAACTCGGCACGATGTTGATAAGTTTACATGGCCAACATGATCATCATTTGCTGATGAAAGCAGATTATCAAATTAGTTTGCTAGATCAATTTGCACACCATCCTGAACTTCTGCAAAAAACCCAGCAACAACATAAACAGTGGCGGGCACTTATTCGTGAACAACGTGAGCTGGCAACGTTGCAAGAAGCACAAGAATCCAAGCGGCAACTATTACAATATCAAGTAACAGAACTAAACGAATTCAATGTTTCGGCCGATGAGTTTAATCAACTTGAGGCCGATCACAAACGTTTAGCAAACGCCTCGGGGCTGCTCGATGATGCACAGTTTAGCTTAAACTCCTTGTATGATGGCGAACATAATAACGCGTATACACTGCTGCAATCGGTAATAGAACGGCTGCATGAAAGCATAGAAATTGATGCGCAATTAAAGCCTATTGTAGGCATGTTGCAAGATGCAGCCGTACAAATAGAGGAAGCTGCGCGTGAACTGCGCCACTATCAAGACGGTATTGATCTTGATCCGCAATTACTCGCGGAAACTGAAGCACGCATGAGCCAGGCCATGCATCTTGCGAAGAAGCATCAAGTTGCGCCACAAGAATTACCGCGGTTACGCGATGAGTTAAATGCAGATTTAGCTGGTATTACTGAATCTGGCGACCGCTTAGAGAAGTTAGCCCCGGAAATTACAGCAGCGCACAATACGTTTTTAGCGTTAGCGGAAAAGTTAAGTGCGAGCCGAGCAAAGGCCGCAAACAAATTAGCTTCACAGGTGGCCTCAACGATGCATAAATTGAATATGCCAGAGGGTGAGTTTTCGGTAGTAGTAGATAACAACCCAAGCGAGCATACTTCAGCACGGGGCATCGATGAAGTGAAATTCTTAGTTTCAGCAAATGCCGGGCAACCGCTACAGCCAATTAATAAAGTAGCATCTGGAGGCGAACTCTCACGTATTAGTTTAGCTATTCAAGTGCTTACGGCTGGGCAAGATAATTTACCTACTATGATATTTGATGAAGTTGATGTTGGGGTTAGTGGCCCTACCGCTACTACGGTTGGTAAGTTACTACGCCAGCTAGGGGCAAATAACCAAGTGTTGTGCGTAACCCATTTACCGCAAGTGGCTGCGCGAGCACACCAACAAATGTTCGTGAGTAAACATACCGAAGCTGGAAAAACCATTACTTCAATGCAAGCCCTTTCTAATCAGCATCGGATTGAAGAATTAGCCCGATTACTTGGTGGCGACACAATTACACAGCATACTCTGGCAAATGCGAAAGAATTATTAGCAGGCTAATGTTTTCGCTCAAACACCTAGTAATTATGATGATTGATGAGAATTCGCAATACTAAGGGAACTATTATCGCGCCAAGCAGACGAATAAAAACCGCGAGTGGGTGGCATCTAGGTCTTGTTTTACGCTAAGATTCACCCCTGACACATCATCTGAAACAGGTTATTCAGGTTATATATGAGAATTTTATTGGCAATCGCCCTTTCTGCTTCAATTGCAAGCTGCGCTGTAATCGATCCGCTAGTGTATAAAATAGATATTCCACAAGGAAATTATCTAGAGCAACGGGATGTAGATAAACTGCGCGTAGGAATGACCCGAGAACAGGTTCGTTTCGTATTAGGCTCACCTGTGGCAGAAAATGTATTTCGTGATGAAGAATGGAATTACATTTTCAGATTAAAGCCAGGCCGTGGTGATGTAATCACGCGTGAGCTTACAGTGCGCTTCGAAGGCGATCATCTCGCTTCTATCGACGGCGACTTCAAGCCTCACGAAGATTTCAACACACCAATAGACTCATAATGTTCTGCGGCTTTCGCCGCACAACCGATAGCGCTTGCCCGGTGCTTTGCTGTTGTATTTTTTGCTGAGCTTCCAATCAAAGCGCATTATTAAAGGCGCAGCAAAAAGAGCAGAATGGCTAATGCATACCATTAAAGCACAGTTAACTCCTGAATCAAGCGCCACGGATAGCCACAGCTATCGGTGGCTTCAGCTTGAAAACGGTTTACGTGTGCTGCTGGTGCATAACGCCTCGAGTAAACAAAGCGCAGCATCCTTTGCTGTGAATGCAGGCCATTTCCACGACCCTATCGAAGCACAAGGAATTGCGCACTTTCTCGAACATCTCATTTTTCTGGGCAGCGCCTCATTCCCAGAGGCAAACGCTTTCGCCAATCGTATTAATAATAGCAGTGGGCACTTCAATGCTTGGACCGGCACCGAGCATAGTAACTACTATTTTGCCTGTGCCACCAACGAGTTTTCTGATTGCGTAAAACATTTTAGCTCACTATTTAAAGAACCCTTATTGAAGCATGAGTGGGTAGATAAAGAACGTCAATCAATAGAAGCGGAATACCGCTTAAAGCTGAAAGACGAGTTGCGCCGATTATATGAAGTTCATAAAACAACCTCTAACCCGGCACACCCATTCGCCAAGTTCTCTGTAGGAAATGCGGAAACGCTAGCAGATACCAACATCACTATTCGCGAGCGGTTAGAAGATTTCCACCAAACATTCTATGTTGCTAACAATGCAGCCTTAGTTTTGGCTGGCTCGCAATCATTAACGGAGCTACAAGAGATAGCTCTTGCGCATTTCGCCGATATGCGTGCCGGCGAAGCGGCTATCAATTTGCCCGCGGTACCTATCTATCAAGAACAACATAAAAGTTGTCAAATATACGTAAGGCCGATTAAGCAAGCGAATCGATTAATACTTACTTTTCCCTTAGATGAAATTAATAGTGATTATTTGCACAAAACCACCAGCTTTTTGGCGCATTTACTAGGACACGAAGGTAGCGGCAGCCTGTGTTATTTTTTACGCCAACAACATTGGATTCAAGAGTTGTCTGCGGGTGGCGGAATGAGCGGCTATAATTTTAAAGATTTCCACTTGAATATTCAGCTTACGGATCTTGGCGCTGAGAATATTCAACATGTTGTGCAGGCATGCTTTCAGTATATTCGGGTGATTGCAGCAGAGGGAGTTCAGAACGCGTTATACAATGAACGCAAACAAATGATGGCTTTAGCGTATCAATTCCCGGAAGCAATCCAAACCGTAGAACTGGCTTCGCAACTTGCCATTAATATGCTGCACTACGCCCCAGAGCATGTTGTTAGCGGTGATTATCGTATGGATGGATTACGCAATAATTTAGCGCGCGTTACGCTTAGCAAAATGATTCCTGAAAATGCGCGCATTACACTAATTCACCCGCAAGCCCCAGTAAACCAAAAAACTCAGTATTATGGGGCAGAATATAAAATTGAGCCGCTATCAAGCGAGCAATTAAGTATACTAAAACAGCCTGTGCCTGAAACATTACAGGCCAATTTCCAAGTACCCGAAGCAAACCCATATACACCTAAGCGGATTGTTCCCTTGCCTATTGCGAAGCAACTGCAGAGCGAAGCAACTGCAGTGCAGAACCAGCAATGTGAGCGCACTGGCTACTATCCAAACAAGCTATCGAGCCCAGCTGGCGTTACCTTGTGGTATTTGCAGGATGTTCATTTTAGAGAGCCTCAAGCGCATATTTATTTATCACTGCAATTACCACTAGCCAATGCAAGTGCACGGAATCATGCCATTAGTAGAATTTGGTGTGAGCTTGGCCAAGAGCTATTAAGTGAGCAGTTTTACGATGCCGAAGTTGCGGGAATGCATTTTAACTTGTATCCACAGCAATCTGGCATCACGCTACATCTATCCGGATTTTCAGATCGGCAACCAGCATTATTTAAAGATTTAATGCGCTCGCTGGCGGCGTTGCGCTCTAGCAAACAACACTTCCATACCGTTCGCCAACAATTACAGCGGAACTGGCAAGCAATTCACCAAAACAAGCCAATTAATCATTTATTCTCTTTGCTGCATCACCAACTTCAACACGGTGCCTACACCGCACAACAGCTGGCCGATAGTATTGTAGATCTTGATTTTGAGCATTATTGCGATTTACTACCTGGAATGTTGCGTGATGCACAAGCCATTATTCTTGCGCATGGTGATATTGAGCAGAAAACTGCTGGCGAACTCGC
The DNA here is from genome assembly GCF_047920995.1 of Aliidiomarina sp. Classification (NCBI taxonomy): domain Bacteria; kingdom Pseudomonadati; phylum Pseudomonadota; class Gammaproteobacteria; order Alteromonadales; family Idiomarinaceae; genus Aliidiomarina; species Aliidiomarina sp. Next base: position 14,674 of record NZ_JBLRWZ010000023.1, on the reverse strand, counting down.
TAATTGGGTTGCACAAACACTACCTGTAATTGCGGAACCTAAAGCAAAAGTAAGCCGTTCGGTAAAGCGCCTCAACAGCGGTGTACAAACTGTGCCATTCTTGAACGAACATAGCGATCACGCTTTCGCCCTATTTTTTCAAGGCCAAAACACCGGCTTACATGAGAAAGCGTATTTTTTAGTGCTCAATCACTTATTCAGTGCGCGTTTCTTCCACAGCCTCCGTACCGAACAGCAGATGGGATATTTAGTAGGCTCAAGCTATCTGCCGATGCATGGCCTACCCGGGCTTCTCTGTTACGTGCAATCACCAAACTACGTACCAGCGGATATTAGCGCCGCGGTTGAAATTTTCATTACGCAATTTTTAAAGCAGTTAGTCACGCTACCCGCAGCAGATTTTGTGAACGCGCAAAAAGCAGTACTGCATCACTTAACCGATTCTGCGCCAAGCATGCGTGTGCGCGCTCAGCGATACTGGAGCTCAGTAATTAACAATCGGGGTGATTTCGAGTTAGCGAATCGAGTAGCTGAAACTGTGCGCAACATTACTCATGCCGAGCTAGTTGCATTCGCAACAAAACGCCTAAAAAGTGAGCGCTGTGCAATGGCACTGGCGGATAACTTGGTTTAAGCGTTTGCGTTCCCTGGCGTCCACCACCGGGTTATCTGCAACCTTATCTGCATCCATGCCTTCTCAGCACAACATTCAGGCACGAAATAAAATACCTTCAGGCCCTTTTGCTCTGAGTATACGCATACGTTTATGGGTGCGGAACATTGGCAGGAGCAGTGGGCCAAACAATAAGCCAAGTACTGCCCATCGCTTTGGACCAAGGGCGTACTGCCACGCCTGAATATAATAAAAGCCTGCAAAAACTATTGTAAGCAAGATAAATAACAACATTACATTTACCTTTCTTGAAGAATAAACACACCGCGCTAAGGCTCTCGTGGCCAATTCAATAGCAACACATCTTATGGCCAACCATACAGCCTAGCAGCGCGGTTATTTTATCATAAGCAAACAATACGAGCATTATTTGCTATAAAACGAACGTTCCTCCGCAGCCATATCCAACAACAGCTGGCAAGGCTGGAAACGGCTTCCTTCAGTGTTAGCATAGTGCTGTAAACGCTCCACAATATACTTCGCACCTAGGCTGTCCATGTAACGGAATGGCCCACCACGAAATGGCGGGAAGCCAATACCAAAAATGGCACCAATATCACCATCACGAGGAGAGCGGATAATATCCTCCTGCAAACACCAAGCAGCTTCATTCAGCATCGGCAATACACAACGCTCGATCAATTCACTGCTCGCTAATTTGGCGTTTGGCGTGATACCCACCACTTCGTATACAGAAGAATCTACGTGCTTACCTTTCTTCTTACCATCATACAGATAGAAACCTTTCTTCGTTTTTCTACCCTTGCGGCCATCATCCAACAACTTACTAAACGCATCAGGGGCACGGAAACGTTCACCAAGCGCATCAGTAAGGATTGGCGCAACTTTGCCGGCAACATCAATACCCACTTCATCGAGCAATGTAATTGGCCCCACTGGGAAACCAAACTTCACCATGGTTTTATCCAGCACTTCAATTGGCTCACCGGCTAGCAACAAACGCGCAGCTTCATTCATGTAAGGTGCAAGAATACGGTTCACGTAGAAACCGGCTCCATCTTTCACTACAACTGGTGTTTTGCCTTGCCGTTTCGCGAATTCAACTGTGGTGGCGATAGTTTCCGGCGATGTACCAGGATGGGTAATAATTTCTGCCAATGGCATTTTTTCTACTGGAGAAAAGTAATGCAAACCAATTACTTGCTCGGGCCGTGCTGCTTTTGCGGCAATTTGAGTAATCGGCAATGACGAGGTATTGGTAGCAAAAATGGTATGTTCAGCGGCATTCTCTTCAATATCCGCAACCATTTTTTGCTTCAGCTCGAGATCCTCAAACACTGCTTCAATTACAATATCGGTATCTTTAAAACCATCATACTTAGTAGTGCCAGTGAGCATTAGCATTTGCTGCTGCAACTCGGTTTTACGCAAAATCTTCCGCTGCAGCTTGGGTAGTAACAGCTTGTAATGGTATGCCAAGGCATTCTTGATGCCCTCTTGATTAATGTCTTTCAAGCGTACCGGTACTTTTGCCTTGCTAATTGAAACATGGGCTATACCACCACCCATTAAACCACCACCTAGCACACCAGCTTTGTGCACTTGCGTTGGCTTTACGCCATCAGCACCGGTTTCTTTTTTGATTTCAGTGGTTGCAAAGAAAATATTCCGTAACTGATACGAAACATCACTCATGGCCAGTTCGCCAAATTGCTTAGCTTCATACGCAAGGCCAGCTTTTTTACCTTTTGCCATGCCGTAGGCAACCGTATCTATAATCTTGTCGATTGCCGGATAGTTGCCCAGTGCTTTTTTCTGTGCCTGCTCCCGAGCCTTCTTATACAATACAGAGCTCAACGGCCCTTCTAGAATTTTACTCACTAAGTTTAGCTTTGGCTTCTTCGCTCGAGGTTTACCTTTCTCGGCAAGTTTTACTGCTGCTTCCAGTAAAATACTCTGCGGTACAATTTCATCTACCAAGCCCATTTTCAATGCTTGTTTGGGCCGTAATTGCTTGCCGGTAAGCATTAACGTAAGTGCTTGTTGTACGCCCACTAAGCGCGGTAACCGTTGGGTTCCGCCCGATCCAGGCAATAAACCCAACTGCACTTCTGGCACACCCAATACAGTTTTCGCTGAATCGCTTACCACACGTGCATGGCACGCCAGCGCTAATTCCAAGCCACCACCCAATGCCGGCCCGTTAATTGCGGCAATAACTGGAATCGATAATCCTTCAATGCGATCAAACAGTGCCTGCCCTTGGCGAGCTAAACTCTCTGCATCAACCGCGGTTTCACACTCATTGATCATGCGGATATCGGCACCGGCCACAAACGAAGATGGCTTACCGCTAATAAACACCAAGCCCTTGAGGTCACGATTACTTTCAATTTTTTCCATTAATGTAGCTACTTCATCGGCAAAGGTAGCTTTTAAAGTATTCATGCTTTCGCCAGGCACATCGATAGTAATAACACCGATGCCGTTTTCACGAACTGCTAAACTAAATGCGCTTTTATTCTGTTCCATTATTCTGTCTCCACAATTACAGCAGCACCTAAACCGCCAGCTGCACATGCTGTTGTTAATGCGGTACCGCCACCACGGCGATGTAGCTCATGTAGCACCTGCGTTAGCATTCTTGTACCAGTTGCTGCAAATGGGTGGCCGTAGGCAATTGAACTGCCCATTACGTTAAACTTCGCTTCGTCTATTTCACCAATTGCACTGCTACGATTCAGTTTTTCTGCAGCAAATTTCTTCGATGCAAACATTTTCATATTCGCCAGAGTTTGCGCGGCAAATGCTTCATGCATATCAATTAAATCGAGGTCATTAAGGGTCATTCCTGCTCTATCAAGCGCTATCGGCGTAGCATAGGATGGCCCCATCAACATATCTTCATATACATCAATCGCTGAAAACGCATAACTGCGAATATAGCCAAGCGGGGTATAGCCCAGCTCTTTGGCGCGGCTCTCTGTCATCATCAATACCGCCGAGGCGCCATCGGTAAGCGGGGTTGAACTGGCCGCAGTAACCGTACCGTGTTTTTTATCGAATGCTGGGCGTAACTTCGCATAGCTAGCCAAATCCGAATTGCCGCGAATATTGTTATCTCGCTCAAAATATTCTTTATAGGGTGCGCAGTGCGCCACCATTACTTCCTCAGTAAGTTTGCCCGCCTCCCATGCTTCATGAGCTAGTTGGTGAGAACGATGAGCAAGTTTATCTTGATCAGCGCGGCTAATATTGTGAGTTTTGGCCATCTGTTCGGCGGTTTGTCCCATACTTAAGCCGGTAGAGTACTCAGCTACTGCAGGCGGAACAGGCAGTAAATCTTTAATGCCTAAACGTTTAAAAATACTTAAGCGTTGGCCCAGCGAACGCGCTTTATTCAAATCAACAAGCGCTCTACCTAGCTTTTTCGATACACCAATCGGTAATACCGACGAAGAATCGGCACCGCCAGCAATACCCACGCTGATATTGCCAGCCAACATGGATTCCGCAACACTCACCGCAGATTGAAAGCTTGTAGCGCACGCACGGCTTACACTAAACGCATCTGTGTTGACGGGAAGGCTTGTTGCAAGCACAATCTCTCGAGCAATATTTGGGGCTTCTGGCATCTGCACAACTTGGCCATACACAAGTTGCTCCACTAGCGCTGGGTTCAAATTGGTACGCTGAATTAATTCTTGCACAACCATAGTGCCCATATCGAGAGCCGGTACACCGTGAAAGTAGCTCGCTTGTTTAGCAAATGGTGTGCGCAAGCCTGCAACAATGGCAATACGATCACCGTTAGCAGTGCGCAAACGCTGCTGTTCGGTTCGCTTTTGAGAAGAATGTTGTAGTGAAGATGACATAGATTACCCCTGTAATTAGTGGTCTGACCACAATTTATCTTCCGATTCTACTTTTAAATGTAGAAAATTAAAACCATAGACGTAATATGAATATTTCGCACGTATCGAATAAACGAGGATGTTATGACAGCAGTGGTCGCGTTCCGGCAATTACAAGCATATTTAGAAACGCAAGTTTTAGGTCAGCCAACCCTCACTGAACATTTATTAATCGCCATTCTCGCTGATGGTCACCTTCTAGTAGAGGGCCCACCGGGCTTAGCGAAAACACGGGCAGTGCAAGCATTAGCGAGCGGTGTTGAAGGCGATTTCCAACGCATTCAGTTTACCCCCGATTTACTCCCTGCCGATTTAACCGGCACTGATATCTATCGCCCGGAAACCGGTGAGTTTATTTTCCAACAGGGCCCATTATTTCATAATTTGATTCTTGCTGATGAGATTAACCGCGCACCAGCGAAAGTGCAAAGCGCTCTTCTAGAAGCCATGGCAGAACGGCAAATTAGTGTGGGCAGAAATACCTATCCGTTACCAGCACTATATACGGTAATGGCAACCCAAAATCCCCTTGAGCAAGAGGGTACGTACCCGTTGCCAGAAGCACAGCTTGATCGCTTTTTGCTGCATTTAAACCTTGATTACCCCAACGCTCAAACTGAACAACAAATTCTGCGCCTTACTCGTAGCGAACGTATGCAAGGCACTGCGGCAATGGCCGATCCACTTACTCAAGAAACCATTTTTGCGGCGCGTAAGGAACTCCTTACCCTGCACATGGACGAAACAGTTGAGGAATATTTGGTAGCGCTTATTATCGCTACCCGGCAACCCGAGCTTTATGATGATGAACTAGCCAGCTGGCTTGCCATTGGAGCAAGCCCGCGCGCCACTATCGCCTTAGATCGAAGTGCTCGTGCCCGCGCTTGGCTTGATGGCCGTGATTTCGTAACTCCGGATGATGCCGCTGCACTACTGCACAACGTGCTACGCCATCGCATCATACTTAGCTATGAAGCCGAGGCAGAAGGAATTAGCCGCGATCAGGTTATTGATCGGATTTTAGAGCTTGTTCCCGCTCCTTAACCGGTAATGTGTTCAATAATTCAGAGTGCCTCAAGTTAGTATAAAGAAGGTTGTATCATCCATGAATCGCATCGCAGGATCCGCAAGCACCGCAACAACACTGAGCGAATCAGACCTCACTGATTGGCTTAACGCTGCGCATGCCAATGGAGTGCATACCAATATTGCAGAGCTCATGCGCTATCGATATCAACCATTGAGCCTACCAATTCCCAGAACAACGGGCTCCTCTGTGCAAGCAGGCCAGCGCTTAAGCCGCTTGCGCGGCCGCGGCATGGAGTTTGATGAGGTGCGGCACTATCAAGCCGGTGATGATATTCGCGCTATCGATTGGCGCGTAACAGCACGAACCGGGCAAACCCACACAAAATTATTTCGGGAAGAAAAAGAACGGCCCGTTTTTGTGTGTGTTGATTTGAGTAGTAGCATGTGGTTTGGCTCAAAGCTGTTATTAAAATCAGTACAAGCAGCACATATAGCTGCCGGCATAGCTTGGCATACCGTGAAACGAGGAGATCGTATTGGTGGTGTGGTGTTTAATAACCAACATCATGTTGAACTAAAACCTGCCGCGCGCCAGCATGGTGCGCTGTTGCTACTTCGCCAACTGGTAGCTTTACATCCGCAGAACATCACAGCACAGCATGCACAACATAGTGATAGCAACTCGCTGAATGCGCAATTACAGCGGCTTATTAAGCTCTGTAAGCCAGGTGCAGATGTAGTGATTATTAGTGATTTTAGCCAACTGAACGCCCATACAACAGAACTCTTGCAGGTATTACGCAAGCACCACACGGTGAGTGCAGTAGTAATTACCGATCCATTCGAAGAAAGATTACCTGCGGATTTTCGCCGTGATATTGATGCGTTCGATGGTGTGCAACAACATCGCTTGTATTTATCTAGTGATACCTTCCGTAAAGATTGGCAACAGCAAGCCCAAAATTGGCATGAGCAACGCGCACAAGCTCTGAAAAAGGCGGCCATTCGTACCATTGAAATAAGTGCAGCGTTACCCGCCACGATGCAATGGCGCAGGTGGCAAGCATGAATCCGCTGAACGAGCTAAACGATATTGTACTTGCAGAGCAGGTAGGTTGGTGGCCATTGGCATGGGGCTGGTGGCTCATTTTCGTTATTTTGTGCGCCCTGATTATCACAGCAATCGTTTGGCGCTTACGCTATCTCAAGAGCCACAAAGTATATCGTGCCGCTTCTGCAGAGTTAGCCAAGCATAACCATAGCCTTGCAGCAATCAATCAAGTGGTTAAACGTGCTGCATTGCAAGTGTGGCCCGCTGAAAATATCTCCGCTTTACAAGGTAGTGATTGGCAACGTTTTCTAATCAGTACCATGCCAGCGGCTGAACAAGCTCAATTCGCAGCGGAACTGCAAGAGTTTAGCCAAGCGGTGTACCAGCCTAATAACCAAAATCAGCAACAACAGTATATGCGTTTAATGGAGCGCTGGTTGCAGCTAGGATTGCCGAAAGTAGCTACGAGGAAGCAAAAACATGTTTGAGTTTGCGTTCTTATGGGCTTTCCTTTTGCTGCCCCTACCGTTGCTTGTGCGCTGGCTAACCCCCCCTGTGGCGCAAGCTAGGGCTGCACTATGGCTGCCGCAAACGCGTTTTTTACGTATCCGGCAACAGGCCGAAGCACGCAAGATTCGTTGTTATTGGCTGCTCCCAACCCTAATTTGGTTGGCAATTGTAGCCGCCATTGCCCAGCCACGTTGGGTTGGTGAACCCATAGCTTTAAATCCGGAAGCACGGGAGATCATGATCGCATTGGATTTATCCGGCAGTATGGAAGTGGACGATATGATCTACAACGGGCGTCGTATTACCCGGCTGGAAGCAGCGCACAGTATTTTGGCTGACTTCATTCGCCGGCGCCAAGGCGATCGTATCGGCCTGATCGTTTATGCTGATTCAGCTTACGTTTACGTGCCCATTACCAGTGATCTTACAACGGTAGCGCAACTGGCAGAAGAAGCGCGAATTGGCCTCGCAGGCCAGCGCACTGCATTAGGCGATGCTATTGCCCTATCTATTCGCTACTTCACCGAACGAGAAAGTAAAGAGCGAGTTGTGCTAATGCTCACCGATGGCATGATTAACACTGGCAAGATTAATGCTGAACAGGCGATTCATTTAGCCCGCAACCACGATGTGAAAATTCATACGATCGGAATTGGTTCCGACGAAATGCGCATCCAAGGCCTGTTTGGCGAACGCGTTATAAATCCAAGTGCAGATTTAGACGAGAGCTTTCTGGCCACTATAGCAATTAGTACCGGCGGACTATATTTCCGCGCCAGAACAACCGAGGAAATGGAAGATATCTATCGCGTAATTGATGAAATTGAACCCATTATTGGTGCCGAACACTTTTTTAGGCCACGCACTAGCTTAGCCCATATACCGCTGCTTATAGCCTTGTTATTAGTGCTTTTGAAAACGGGGTTTTACGGTATTCGCTATTGGCTGAATCGTAACCAAACCAAGCTGGGGACGAAGCTATGAACGCATTTCATTTCCTTCGGCCGGAGTGGTTATGGCTACTTTTACTGCTCGCCATTTTAGCGCCGGTGCTCTGGCACCTCCTCCACAAGCAAAATGCTTGGCAGAACTTGATCGCCGCGCATTTAAGCGCTCATTTGCTCACGGGCAGTAGTAGTAAATCGCCTCGTTGGCCCTTTTGGATGCTACTCAGCGCACTGATTATCACTATCCTGGCCGCTGCTGGGCCGAGTTGGCAGCGTATTGAGGTGCCGTTGTTTAATCAAGATCGCGGCGTAGTGCTAGTACTTGATGCCAGCCTGGCTACGCGAGCGCAAGATCTAACGCCAGATCGATACACACGGCTTAACTTCAAAGCTATTGATGTAGTAGATAATTTCAATGAGGGTCAATTGGGCTTTATCGCCTATGCTGGTGACGCATTTACCGTAACTCCCCTTACCCGCGACGGCGACACAATTTTGCAAAGCATGCGTATACTAACGCCAGAAATGATGCCTGTGCCGGGTAACCATCCACTATTAGCCATGCAAGAAGCTCATCGATTACTATCTGATGCAGGCTACGCAAATGGCGAAATCATTTGGCTTACTGCGGGAATTCAGCGCGAAGATATGGAAGAACTGCGCAGCTTTTTCAGAACTAATCAGCATCGGGTATCAATTCTCGCCGCCGGAACACGCGATGGCTCGCCCATTCGCGATAGCAACGGTGATTTGCTTCGCGATCAACGAGGCCGCGTTATTATTGCGCAACTTATTCCGGAATATTTACAACGAATAGCAGCTGAAACCGATGGGGTATTTACGCAAATTCAAACCAGTAACCAAGACGTTGAGCAGCTGCTCACCTTCCCTGCCTTAACTAGCCCGATTAGCGAAGCATTACAATCTGGCGATGAATGGCGTGATTTTGGCCCTTGGCTATTGCTATTGCTCGTTCCTTTGCTGCTAATTGCAGCGCGGCGCGGTGTAGTTTGGAGCCTGCTGTTAGCGGTGATTATTCTACCTCAGCCAATCTATGCCGCGAGTAACAATAACAACCGCATAGCAGACGATAATAACGCGCAAGCTACAAGTACTTCGGTTGCAAAGCTGCCAGCTTGGCAGCGCCCGTTTCTTACTCAGCAACAGTACGCGCAAGAGCGCTTTTCACAAGGTGATTACACGCAAGCAGCAATGAATTTCCGCAAACCGCTAGCCCAAGGGATGGCGTGGTATCGCGCGGGAGATTATGCGCAAGCAGCAAGTGCATTTGCTGCCGACCCCAGCCCTGAAGGCTATTATAATCTAGGCAATAGTTTGGCAAAACTTGGCCAGCTAGAAGAAGCGCTTGATGCTTACACACAAGCACTGCAGCAACGGCCAGATTGGCAGCTAGCACAAGAGAATTTTGAGCTAGTGAAATCGCTACTTGAAGAACAAGCTAACGAGCAAGAGCAAGGCGATGAGGGCAATGGGGATAACGAAGGTGAGCAACACCAACAAGGCGAACCTGACGAAAACGGTGACGCCAGCGATGCACAAGGCCAAGATGAGCAAGAACAAAACAGCTCAGTAAGCGAATCACCAGCTGATTCTGATAACGAACAACAGGATACGAGTGACAACGAGTTCGATGCGCATGAGCAGAACGCTGAAGAGCAACAATCTCGTGCGGCAGAGCTAGATAACTTATCTGCAGAAGAAGCCGCAGAACTGGAACAGTTGCTACGCAGTTTAGATGATGATCCAGCGATACTGCTACAGAATCGCTTACGCTTAGAAGCGCAACGCAGGCGTTTTCAAGCACCACCAAGAGGTAATTAGGCAATATGGTTGCACCAACCTTTAATTTGGCAAACTACCTGCAGCGGCACATATACTTTGCTATCGCAGCTTTTTTGATATTGGGCTGGGCCAGTGCTGCTGATGCTCAGCAGGCAATAGCTAGTATTGATCGTAATCCAGTTGTGGAGCATTCCGCATTTGTTCTTACGGTCACCAGCGATGAAAGCTTAACGCGCGATGCGTTTGCACCTGAACAACTGATTAACGATTTTGAAGTTCGCAGCACTTCGGTAAGCAGCAGCACGTCTATCATCAATGGTGAGCGCACCCGAAGTACTGAGTGGCGCGTTACGCTGCTCGCTCCTAGCGCGGGAAATTACGAAATACCTGCATTCGCTATAGGCTCCAGCAGCACCGCGCCAATCAAAGTAGAAGTGGTTCGCGCCGCCGACCAACCAAGCCAAGATCGGAACTCGTTTGTTGAGGCTAGCTTAAGTACCGAAACTCCTTATGTACAACAGCAGGTGACATACACCGTAAAACTATATCTTGGCGAACAGCTAGAAACTGGTAGTTTGAGCCTGCCATCTATCGAGCATGCGAGTGTAGAGCAATTAGGCCAAGATCGACAAAGCCAAGAAGTAATTGATGGCCGTCGTTTTCAAGTACTTACCCGTACCTATGCAATTACACCGCGCAGAAGTGGCGAATTTACGGTGCCAGGTGTTCGCTTCGATGGCCAAGTACGGAGAACGCAACCAGGAAGCTTCAGCGCCCTAGGCCGCATTGAGCCAGTAAGCACACGTTCCGCTGATTTAGCAATAGAGGTAAGGCCACGCCCGGCGGGCTTCGTTGGAGAGTGGTTGCCAAGCGAACAAGTTACATTGGAAGAACAGTGGGATCCAGATAGCACTCGTTATGTAATCGGTGAGCCTATTACTCGGCGCATCACAATTACAGCCGCAGGTGCCCGCCCTGAGCAATTGCCGATGCCTTCAGTAGAATACCCAGACGGATTTCGGGTTTACCCTGACCGAGGACAACAGGAAAGTACTCTTATTCGCGGGGTTGCCATTGCTCGCGCTACCTATACTGCAGCAATTGTGCCGGCAAATGCTGGCGAATTTACCTTACCCGCAGTGCAAATTCCTTGGTGGAACACCCGTACCGATCAGTTAGAGTTTGCTAACCTTCCTGAACGTACGGTTACCATCTCAGTACCGCCTGGTGGCTTAAACGTTCCTGGCAGCGTGCAAGCTGAAAGTTCTAGCCAGGATACGAGTACTGTAGCTGAAACTGATATTGCCGATATTGGGCAACGCCACACGCCCGTTCCTGAAGAGCTGCATGAGCTGCTAACCTATTGGCAGCTAGCAACTGTACTGCTAGCTACCGGATGGCTGCTTACAGGCCTGCTATGGTGGTTTAATCGAGCAAAGCAAACGCCAACGAAAACAGCAGCTGAGTATGTGCCGTTGAATGCGCGCCAATCCCTGCATAATCTCAAACAAGCGTGCAAGAATAATTCTGTCCAACAGGTAAGAACCGCATTACTCGCATGGCACCAAGCGCGCACTGGCCAGCCGGCTCGTGGCTTATTCCATGTTGCCAGAGCCCTAGGCTCGGAGGCGTTACAAACTCACTTAGTGGGCATAGAAGCAGCGTTGTACAGCAAAGAACCGCAGCAATGGCGCGAAGGGGCCGCGTTGTGGAAATGTGTACAAGAGCTACACCAAAAACCAAGGCTTGATGATGCGTTACCACGCCTCTACCCACATTAGATAATCTGGGTAATTCTGTAGTGGGCGTTCTGTTGTGGGAACAGCGCCCGTCAAGGCGCTACGCGCCGTGCCCGGCGCACCAATAAAAAAAGCCCGCTAGCTTATAGCGGGCTTTCTCATGTATGCACGGATATTTACTGCAGGCGTTAACTTATAGTCTGCGACGCTCGATTTTTGCATTGGCTTTCAATGCATCCATCAACGACCGGTAGGCTAGCTCAGCAAATTGACCTTCCAGCTGACGCTTAGCGCGCTCTTCCTGCTCTGGATCCACTGCGCCTGGCAACACATCGGTTAGCGCAACAATTGCAGCATCACCGTTAGCAAGTGTTACTTGTACGTAATTAGCTGACTCACTCAATTGCATACGAAAAAGTTGTTGCCGCACTGCACCAGGTAGCTCACTACCGAAACGCCCTGCTGCAGTTATCTCAGTAAACTCAAGATCCGCTGCAGAACCTGATAATAAAGCTTGCAACTGATTTTCAGCTCGTTCTGCTGCGAATTGCTCTGCTTTTTCGTCGCGCAGATAGTTGGCAATATCATCGGTAACTTCAGCTAAATCCAGAACGCGTGGTGCCTGATATTCAGCGGCCCGCACTACTAAGCTGCGCTCATCTAATTCCACTAATTCAGAGTTTAAGCCTAATTCACGCACGTCATCGGAAAACGCTTGGCGTAATAGTTCCGGAGCATCATACCCTTCAGTTGGTTGATCTCTGCGTAACCATGGCGAAGTTTTCACCGATAAACCAAGTGCCTCTGCAGCCTCATCAAGCGTATGGTCCACTTCAAAAGTGATGCGAGCTAATTCTTGCTGACGCTCGAAGTAAATTCGATCCGCTTCTTCACGGGCAAGGTTACTGCGAATCATTGCAGCTACTTCAGCAAACTCTTGAGTGCTTGCTTCATTCAGTTCAGTAAGTTTTACTAGATGAAAACCAAACTCCGAGCGAACGATATTAGATATATCACCTTCTGCATTCAGAGCAAAGCCAGCATCTTCCAGATCTGGATCGAGCGTATCGCGCTCTAACAATCCCAAATCGCCGCCGTCAGCACCAGAGAAAATGTCATCCGATTCCGTAGCAGCAAGCTCGGCAAAATCCTCACCCGCGTTTAAGCGGTTCTGAATATCTTGCATACGCGCAAACGCAGCATCTTCGTCACTGCCAAACTCAACTAAAATGTGGGCAATTGAACGAGAACCTTGGCTGCTAAACGCTGCTAAATTATTATCGTAGTAATCGCGTACTCTATCTTCATCAATATCAATACTGGCAATTACATCGTTAAAATCAAGTTCAAGATAGGCAAGTTGAATTTGTTCTTCTTGGCGAAATGCGTCTTGATTCTGAAAGTAAAATTCTTCGATTTCCGCAGCACTCACTTCTACATCATCTAAGAAGTTTGCAGCAGAAATCACCGCGTATTTACCGCTACGACGCTCATTTTGCAGAACCTGCAAGCGCTCGTTTTCGTTCGGCAATACAAATTCACTACCAAACGCACCTTGCATCAGCGCTACTCGGCTCATTTGTTCCTGTAAGTAATCACGGAACATTGTTGGCGAGAAATCCGCATTGCTTAGCTGACGAAGGTAAATATCATTACTAAACTGGCCATTAATCTGGAACTCCGGCATTTGCCGAATGGCGCGCCGTAGAGAATCAGCTGATTGTGACAAGCCCATTTTGGCTGCTAACTCAATCGCGAGTTGTTCTTCAATCATTTGGTCTAATACGCCTGCGCGCATTTCTCGCATGTAATCTTCATCAGCGGCAAGTAAATTAAACATTTCACCAAACTGCTGTTCCATCGTGGCGCGTTGGTTCTGATATGCGCGATCAAAATCGGTACGAGAGATCTCGCGCTCATTCACTTTCGCTACATAATCATCAACGCTACCACCTAGGTAAGCACTTACCCCAGTGAAAGCAAACGTTATAATTACTAAAACCAAGATCACCTTAGCTACTGGGCCTTGAGCCCCTTCACGTATCCGTTCGAGCATCGTTTTACTCATTCCAACTACAGTTGTTAAATAATTGACATTAAAAAAGCGCATCGAGCGATGCGCTTTTTGTAGTCATCGCGCCGCGAGTATAACACAGAATTCGCGACGTTTTTGTAATGCTTACTACTTAGTTCACCGCGTCTTTTAGTGCTTTACCCGCTTTAAAAGCTGGTACTTTAGCTGCTGCGATGTTGATCGTTTCACCAGTTTGTGGGTTACGACCAGTGCGAGCTGAACGCTCACGTACAGTGAAAGTTCCGAAACCTACTAGTGCTACTTGGTCTTCGCTTTTCAGTGCGTCAGTTACCGCGCTAATGAAAGAATCAAGTGCGCGACCAGCTGCTGCTTTAGAAAGTTCTGCGTCTGCTGCGATTTTGTCAATTAGTTGAGACTTGTTCACAGTATCATCCCCTTAGATTGTTATTATGGAGTTCCATGGTTCCATTCAAAAAATGGTCCAGCAAAGTTTATAACAAGCTTATACCATTAGTTCAAGCATTCTTAATGCTTACTTTAAAGACACCCTATTTCCCTGAATGCCTTTACATACATGGGGTGGGCGGCTGATTACTAGGCTATCACAGTGATTTTTTATGAAAAGCATTTTTTCGCTTTTATTTAACAATTTTTATTAAAGGGAGCTATGGCAGCCCCCTCTTTATTCCCATAAAGTTAGGATTTCTTCTTATTTTTCATCTTCTTATATGGATCTTCAGCGAGTGAGTACTGAAGTACATCATCAATCCACTGTACAGGAAAAATCTCCAGATCTGCCTTAACATTATCCGCTATTTCCTTTAGATCTCGCTCGTTTTCCTTAGGAATTAATACCCGCTTAATGCCACCACGATGCGCAGCAAGTAATTTTTCTTTTAATCCACCAATCGCTAACACTTCACCACGAAGAGTGATTTCACCTGTCATCGCTACGTCTGCGCGCACTGGGATCTCCGTTAATGAAGACACCAACGAAGTTACCATAGCAATA
>NZ_JBLRWZ010000022.1:0-42911 GCF_047920995.1 Aliidiomarina sp. | reverse complement strand
GAAAGCGTTCTTTAATGGTAGGCCGACGTTGTTCGTTAGATGAAGCTGGTTCAGCAGTACTCATTACAATCCTTTATTTTTTAGATAAATTTAGCGCAAAATTACCCTGTTATTCGCGGGCTCCATTCATGTTTCGAGTAACAGAATTAATGCGTGGCAGGATAATCTAAAGCCCAATTAATAAATAATTCCGTGCCAACACGTAATGCAGCTTCGTCGGCGTAGAAGTAGGGCGAGTGATTACTGGGTGCTGTGCTCGGCTCTTGGTTTGGTGGTGTAATACCAAGAAATACAAACATACCAGGAACTTCCATAGCGTAGAATGAGAAATCCTCTGCCCCTGTTACCAAATCAGCCTCATACACCTTATCACGGCCAATAACTCGTTCTGTTGTGGGCATCATTCGGGCTACGAGTTCTGGATCGTTCACGGTAACGGGGTAGCCTTCATGAATGGTAACTTCTGCTTTGGCGCCACTAGCAGCCGCTGTCATTTCCGCGGTAGTGGTTAACTTCTCAAAAATCTGGCTGCGAATACCCATATCGAAATTACGAATGGTGCCCTCAAGGTAAACTTCGTCGGGAATAATATTATTGCGTACGCCACCTTCAACGATACCAAAACTTACTACGGCGGGTGCTTTAGTAATATCTACTTGGCGGCTAACAATGGTTTGTACGTTGTTGATAATTTGGCTTGCAACCACGATAGGATCAACGCCACCCCAGGGCCGTGAGCCATGAGTTTGTTCACCACGCACGCGAATTTCAAAGCGATCGGAAGACGCCATTAAAGGCCCTTTACGATACCCAATATGCCCCGTAGTGCCTGCCGACCAAACGTGAATTCCGAGCACAGCTTCGGGTTTGGCAATATCGAATAGGCCTTCTTTGAGCATTAGCTCAGCACCGCCTTCTTCGCCTTCAGGAGCACCTTCTTCCGCAGGCTGGAAGATAAACATAACGTTGCCAGCAAGTTGCTCTTGCACGCCGGCTAAATATTCTGCGGCACCCATTAACATGGCTACGTGCAGATCATGGCCGCACGCGTGCATTACCGGCACCTCACGGCCTCGGTATTCGCCAGTTGCAGTAGAGGCGAAGGGTACATCGGTCATTTCTTGTACCGGTAGGGCATCCATATCGGCACGCAACGCGATGGTTGGCCCAGGGCGGCCGCCACGAAGGATACCCACCACACCGGTATGGGCAATTTCAGTGGTTACTTCCAAGCCTAAGGCACGCAAATGCTCAGCCACAACGCCGGCTGTGCGAAACTCTCGATTACTTAGTTCTGGATGCTGGTGAATATCGCGGCGCCATTCGATAACGCGTTGCTCTAATTCATTACTAATAGTGGCGTTGCTTGAGGAAACATCAGCTGCTGGTTGGGCATAACTAATGCCAACAAAAAGATGAGTAGCAAGCGCGATTAAACCGATCATTGTAAGCTTCATTTCGTTTCCTCTAAATGGGTGAGTTAAGCTCAGTATTACAGTGAGTATTACGAAGCGCAACTATCACCTAAGCTTATCACCTAAGCCTATTACTCAAGCCGTATCAAGAGTTCTTGCTACTTGCCATAAACGTAGTACTTTACAGCTCGATTTTATTAGCATACTCACAAAGATCTTCGATCAAGCACGAGCCACATCGTGGTTTACGAGCGATACAGGTATAGCGCCCATGCAAGATGAGCCAATGATGCACATCTACCTTGAATTCTGCAGGCACTACTTTCAATAGCCGCTGCTCTACTGCTTCTACCGTTTTACCCGGTGCTAACTTGGTACGATTGCTTACCCGAAAAATATGCGTATCTACCGCAATAGTTGGCCAACCAAAGGCCGTGTTAAGCACCACATTTGCAGTTTTCCGGCCAACCCCTGGCAGTGCCTCTAGCGCTGCACGATCTTCGGGCACCTCGCCGCCATGCAATTCTACTAACATGCGGCAGGTTTTAATCACATTTTCGGCCTTGGTATTAAATAGGCCAATGGTTTTAATATAATCTTTTACGCCATCCACACCTAACGCCAACATATCGGCAGGGTTGTTGGCAACGGCAAACAATGGCCCTGTGGCTTTATTTACCCCAACATCCGTTGCTTGCGCAGAGAGAAGCACGGCAATCAGGAGCTCAAATGGGTTACTGAAATTCAGTTCCGTAGTAGGGCTGGGGTTTTCGGCCCGCAGCCGCATTAAGATTTCAATGCGTTTTTGTTGATTCATAATATTCTTATTAATTTACTGTTGTTACTCGCGCGCGCTGTGCTTTTGCGATTGGCTGTTTAGCGAGCTTCTCTTTGCGCCGCAAATCAAGCCAGTTTTTCCCGGCAATTAAAAAGCCCATACAAATAAATGCACCTGGCGGCAGAATGGCTAACAGCAGCGGATAATCAAACTGAATGAGTTGGATACGCAATTCGCTGGCCCATGCGCCAAGTAATAGTTCGGCGCCATCGAATAGCGTGCCTTGGCCAAGCAGCTCGCGCATTGCGCCAAGAGCTACCAGTACTGCGGCAAAGCCTAAGCCCATCATCAAACCATCAAACCCTGCTTTATGCCAAGCATTCTTGGAAGCATAAGCTTCCGCTCGGCCAATGATGGCACAGTTGGTAACAATTAACGGAATAAAGATGCCTAAGGCCATGAATAAGCCATAGGTAAAGGCATTCATAGTGAGTTCTACCAGCGTTACAAAGGTAGCAATTACGATTACAAAAACCGGTATACGGATTTCATTGGGCACAAAATTACGCACTAACGAAACCGTGATATTTGAACCTACCAGTACCAGCATGGTGGCAATACCAAGACCGAGCGCATTGGTAACGGTTCCTGATACAGCGAGCAATGGGCAAAGGCCCAATAGTTGCACGAGGGCAGGATTATTTTCCCATAAACCATCTTTACTTAGCGTTGCGTACTCGTTACTCATGCGCTTGGCTCCTGATAACAATTCGCCGGGGCAGTAAACAGCATTTCGGTGTTTTCACTAGCAAACCATGCCGCTTTTTGTACGGCATTCACTACCGCACGCGGGGTAATGGTGGCACCAGTAAACTGATCAAACATACCATTATCACGGCGCACAGCCCAGCGAGCATCATTTTCTGTACGTACTTGTTTGCCATCGAAGCTAAGGATCCAAGGGCTTTTTGCTAGTTCAATTTTATCGCCTAAACCCGGGGTTTCGCGATGTTGCAAAACGCGCACACCCTGCACGGTACCGCTGCGATGCACTGCCACCAACATGTGGATATTGCCACTGTAGCCATCTGTTGCCGTAGTACGCAGCACCACTGCGTTGTTCATTCCTGCCATGCGAGCACGATATACCGGCTGCTTCGCGGCACCTAAAACACTTGGTGCTGCAATGAAGGCGCAATCGGCGTATAGATCGTTATCATGTTGGCTAGCAGGTACTAACTCATTCAAGGTGCGTAAAAGTTCGTTACGCTGTTGCTCGGCAATACGATCGGCGGTTAAAAATTGTGTTCCCACCACTAAGGATGTTGCCGCAAGAGCAAAGGCACCAAGAATAAGGCCGTTTTTTTGCATATTTCTCAGCATTAACGTTCCTCTCGTTGGTAGCCATAGGTAGTAGGGCGGGTGTATTGGTCTATTACCGGTACACAAAGGTTTGCGAGCAGCACGGCAAAGGCTACTGCATCTGGATAGCCGCCAAAGCTGCGAATGAGATACACCAGCACACCAATGAGTGCTGCATAAATTAGCTTGCCGCGATTAGAAGTAGCTGCGGATACCGGATCGGTAGCAATGAAGAATGCTGCCAGCATGGTTGCGCCGCTAAACAAATGAATATTCAAGCCGGGCAAATAATCGGGCGCAAATACACTGCCAATGATGGCACAAACTGCAAGCGCGCCAAGAAACGCCCCTGGGATGTGCCATTGAATTACCCGTTGTTGCAGTAATACCAAGCCACCGAGTAAATAGCCTGCATTTACCCACTGCCAACCCATTCCGGCTATACCGGTGAATTGCTGATGTTGGGTGGCTTCCCCTAAGGTTAAACCTTGGCTTAGTTGGGTTTTAATATGGTCTAACGGGGTGGCCATTACTACCGCATCTAATAAGGTGCCGGTATCAATGCGCCGCATTTGTTCCACGCTGTAGCCGTCACTGGTGTATTGAAACAGGAACAAGTGCAGGGAATCGAGGAAGCTAGGTACATTGGTAGCCAAGCTAGCCGGTGGTAGCCAGGCGGTCATTTGCACGGGAAACGATATTAACAGCAGTACATAACCGGCCATCGCAGGATTGAAGATGTTTTGGCCTACGCCGCCAAATAAGTGTTTTACTACGCCTATCGAGAACAGCGTACCAATTACAATCACCCACCAAGGGGCAAGCGGCGGGATGCTCACCGCTAGCAATGCAGCGGTAACAATAGCGGTATTATCGCGTAACCCAGACATCGCACTGCGATCGCGCGCCATTAAACACAGCGCTTCGCAGGCGCAAGCTACGGCAATCGCCACTCCGAGTTGAAATAACACGCCCCAACCAAAGAAATATAGCTGCGCTATGAACCCTGGGATCATAGCAAACAGTACAATGTTCATCAGGGTTGCCGTGGTACGGCGTTGATGATTATGCGGTGAAGAGGCGATATAAAAACTCATCAGTTTTGCTTACCTTTACGTTCGTTTTCGGCCGCACTATTTTGGCTTTCGGCATTAGCTTGCGCGGCTTTCTTAGCTTTTGCCCGCGCTAGGGCAGCTTGCACAGCCGCACTGGTGCCTTTGCCAGCACCAGGCTTGGTATCTGGAGTAGCTGGTGATGTTGGCGCTTCTGCGGCTCGTGCAGCTTGCGCTGCTTTGCGAGCTTCTGCAGCGCGCCGATGCTTCTCTAAGCGTTCTTCTTTCTCGCGCTCTAAGCGTAATTGCCGGGCCTCAAATCGTTGCCGAGCAATTTCCGCTTTTTGGTGTTCAATTGCTTGTTCGCGGATTTCTGCTTTTGCTTGCCGATAGTATTGCACTAGTGGAATTTGGCTGGGGCATACATAAGCGCAAATACCGCACTCGATACAATCTACAATATGGTGCTGCTTTAACGCATCATAATCCTGCGCCTTGGCGTGCCAATATAATTGCTGAGGCAGTAACGATGCGGGGCAGGCTTGTTCACAAGCACCGCAGCGAATACAGGCCATTTCAGCATCAGCTGGGGCAAGTTCCGAAGCGGTGGGCGCTAAAATGCAGTTGGTAGTTTTGGTAGCCGGTACCTGCAGGTTGGCAATGGTATAACCCATCATTGGGCCGCCAATAATAACGCGCTGGTGTTTACTGGGCTGAAAGCCTGATTGCTGTAATAGATACTCTACTGGTGTACCTAGCGGGACCCACGCAGTGCCGGGGTGGTGTAGTGCTTCGCCAGTTAAGGTAACCACACGCTCAAGCAGTGGTTCGCCCACATCAATGGCATGAGCCACCGCATACGCTGTGGCCACATTTTGCATAAGAATGCCGATATCGGCGGGCAAGCCATTTGCTGGTACTTGCTTGCCAGTAAGAATTTGAATTAGCTGTTTTTCGCCCCCCGATGGGTACTTGGTGGGGATTACGCGAAGAATAATGTTGGCAATCGCAGTACTGCTAGTTTCGGCTATTGCAGTGGCCACCGCATTAATCGCTTCTGGCTTATTGTCTTCAATCGCGAAAATAACGCTTTTTGCACTAGTGAGTTGTTGCAGTAGCTCACAACCTCGCAGAATTTTTGCCGCGTGTTCGCGCATTAAGCGATCGTCGGCAACAATATAGGGCTCACATTCAATGCCATTGATAATCAATGCATCAATATTGCGCGCTCCAGCAACCTTACGCGCGGTGGGGAACCCTGCACCACCAAGGCCAGCAATGCCCATTTGTTGTAAGTGCTGGAGCACTTCGCGCTGGCTAATGGCATGAATATCGGCAATAGGTTGATATGGATACGGCGCATCTTGATCATCGGGTTGCAGATACACGGTGAGGCCGCTTAACCCAGAAGGATGATTTAATGGGTGCTCAGTAATGGCTTTAATAGTGCCTGAGGTAGAGGCATGAATAGGTAAACCATTATCAACGCCGGGTATGCTGAGCGGCTGGCCTTTTAAAACATAATCACCTACTGCAACACATAGCTCACCTGCCGCGCCGGCATGTTGGCGCAGGGGAATATACAGCATGGGTGCCAGCGGAAAGCGTTGAATGGGCTTTAAGTTGGCCGGAGATTTCCGTTCATCAGGTTGAACACCTCCCGGGAAATTCCACAGCCGGCTTGTTGCGGTAATTTCAATTGCCATTAACCATTCACCTGTTGCTGTTTTGTTACTTCCGGTTCGTTGCTGCCATTAACTGATGTTTGCCCAAGCTCAGCTAAGTGATTCATTTCTATAACGGGGATTTGCTCTAACTGCCACTTCCAGCGTTCCGGCTTGGGCTCTACTGGAACCATATCGATACAATCTACCGGGCAGGGTTCTACGCATAAATCACAACCCGTGCATTCATCGGCGATTACCGTATGCATTTGCTTGGTAGCACCTAGAATGGCATCTACCGGACACGCCTGAATACATTTGGTACAGCCAATACACTCATCTTCGCGGATTACCGCTACCTTCTTAATATCTTCTTCACCATGCGCAGCATCTAAGGGTTTCGCTTCACGGCCCAGCAAATCAGCCAACTTATCAATGGTGGCTTGGCCACCTGGAGGGCACTTATTTAATTCATCACCATTAGCAATCGCTTCTGCGTATGGGCGACAACCCGGATAGCCGCATTGGCCGCACTGGGTTTGCGGTAAAATACTATCGATTTGCTCAACGATAGGATCACTTTCCACCCGAAAGCGGATAGCTGCAAAGCCAAGAATAAGGCCGGCAATCAGAGCCATGATTGCTAATGCAGAAATACCAATTACCCAGCTCATGATACGCTCACCAAGCCAGAAAAGCCCATAAAGGCAAGCGACATCAAGCCCGCAACAATCATACCAATAGCGGCACCTTTAAAGGGCTGTGGTACATCAGCTGCGGCCACACGTTCTCGTAATGCCGCAAACAATACTAATACCAAGGAAAAACCTGCCGCAGCGCCAAAACCATACACAATGGATTGAATGAAATCATGTTGCTCGTTTACGTTCAGGAGCGCTACACCTAACACCGCGCAATTAGTAGTAATTAATGGCAGAAAAATACCCAATAGGCGATACAGGGTAGGGCTGGTTTTGTGCACTACCATTTCGGTAAATTGCACAACCACGGCAATAACGAGAATAAAGCTAAGGGTGCGCAGCGACATTAAATTGAAGGGCTGTAAGATATATTCATTCACCAGATAGCTGCTCACCGATGCAAGGGTAAGCACAAATGTAGTAGCCAACGACATGCCAATTGCAGTTTCTAACCTGTTTGATACGCCCATAAATGGGCATAGGCCAAGGAACTGAACTAACACAAAGTTGTTCACTAGTACTGTAGCTACGAGTAGTAAGAGAATTTCAGTCATCTACAACCTTTAGGTGTATCTGTGCGGTGGTGCAGAAATTAGTACTGCTATTATCAGGCTTTAGAGCTGCAGAAACAACTTACAGAATGTAGGTTTTTTCGATAATTGCTAGCAACCTACCGATTTTCATGAGTGCTTGTGTAGGCACTAGCCGAGGTTTGCAGTAATATACATGGTTCGAACAAATGCCCACGGGCGAATTTTAGTAGTAAGGAGCCTTCGGTTGCTATCGATTTTAAAACGCTTGCGAGCAATAGATGAGGCAGTGTTTCATTGGCTGTTTCAATCTACGCGAGCACTGCGGAAAAGCCGTTTGGCATTCTGGCTATCGCGCAGTGGTGATGGACCTTATTATGCGTTGTTCGCGCTGTTTGCAGGTATTGCCGCTATTGAGGGGAGTATCTTGTTTATTCAACGAGCGCTACTTGCATATGCTATCGAGATCCCGCTGTTTATTGGTTTAAAAAATTTATTACGGCGAGATCGGCCGATCTTGTTACGCAAATACAAGCCAGTATTAAAGCCAGCAGACCGCTTTTCCTTTCCTTCCGGCCATTCAACGGCCGCGTTCCTATTTGCTGCGTTAGTTGTGGCAAGCTTTCCCGTGTGGGCACCGGTGTTTTACGGTTGGGCTACATGTGTGGCCATTTCACGCGTTGCGCTTGGGGTACATTATCCGAGTGACGTGATTGCTGGCGCCATTTTGGGCTCTATGATCGCAGGTTTTGTAGTAGCGGTATTACCTTAGAATGGCTCCCCAGGTTGGATTCGAACCAACGACACATGGATTAACAGTCCACCGCTCTAACCAACTGAGCTACTGGGGAATTGCTTAACGGGGCGGAATGTTAAAGCGCTAGGGCGATAGTGTCAATATATGAAAGCGATAAAATTCATGTTTTTGTGCTAAATGCATAGATTTTGAACGTGTTGTTCATATTTTATCGTGCTTCATTCAGTTACTACTAATTAGTTACAGAAAAGAGTAGTTTTTACCTAGAATATGTGGTTCCCCCCGTTAACATTTTATCCACAACTGCAATGATCGCTTGATACTCGTGGCGTACAGGATCTTATCCACTATTTCTGTGGATAACCTTGTGGTTAACTCTGTGGGCGAGCTTATTTTATAGGGGCTATAGCTGATTTTATCGTTAGATTAAAAATTGGCATGTTTTTTATTTTCTATATATATCAATTATTTATAGCTTTAGGCTGGATCTGGATGAGTTTTTGCACAGCTATGGCGCAATATTTCAGCAGGAAGCGAAAAAAATTGTGTATTACTTTCATGCAAGTAACGAGGTAAGTGCCCGTTTTTGCTGGAGTTACGATGGTAGTAACCGCAAACCTGTACAGAAACTATACCATTTGTAAAATATTACAACTTGACTTCATGCGCCTTTTACTAGCGTAAAAAGCACTTGTTTTCACAAAAGAAACAATTACTTTTAAGGCTTCTATTAGGCAAATCTAATCAAGTTAGTAAAATAAAAAAATGCCACGTTCAGAATGTTTCACTGAGCGTGGCATTTAATACAAATCTTTTTTGTAAGTTTTAATAGGGTTGTTAATGAGCTTCGAGAGCAACCCTATATCGTTTCGCTAGGTATGCTAGTTTCCGTTATGCATAGTGCTGGGCAAACTTAGCAATGCGCTGCACGGCTTCACTAAGAACCTCACGGCTGGCCGCGAAGGATAAGCGAAAATGGCCTGGCGCGCCGAACGCAGAGCCCGGTACTAGCGCAACATTGGCTTCGCTAAGAAGCTTTTCACACAGCTCGATATCTGTGTTTACACCAACGGCCGCCATTAAACCCTCAATATTTGGGAAGGTGTAGAAAGTGCCATCGCCAGCGCGTACTTTCAGGCCAGGGATTTTGCTCAATTCAGCAACCAAGGTATCGTGGCGGGCACGGAATTCTGTAACCATTTCACCAATGAAGCTTTGATCACCGGTAAGTGCGGCTAGCGCAGCATACTGCGAAATAGATGCTGGATTTGAGGTGCTTTGTGATTGTACTTTCTTCATTGCCGCAATGAGCTTCTGTGGGCCCGCTGCGTAACCAATGCGCCATCCGGTCATGGCATATGCTTTGGATACGCCAGAGAGGATTACAGTGCGATCTATCAGGTCTGGCGCAATCATTGGTAGGTTTACAAAGGGTTCTTTGGTCCACAAGATATGTTCATACATATCATCGGTAGCAATCAGCACCTGCGGATGCTTGCGCAGTACCGCCGCTAAACTTTGCAGTTCTTCCGCTGTGTACGCCATACCTGTTGGGTTGGAAGGGCTATTTAAAAAGAGTAATTTGGTTTTACTCGTGATGGCGGCATCGAGTTGCTCAGCTGTAATTTTGTACGCTTGTTCAATCCCCGCTTCAATTACTACGGGTTTAGCACCTACAAGAAGGGTCATATCTGGGTAAGAAACCCAGTAGGGTGCCGGAATTACTACTTCATCACCCGCATCTAACCAAGCAGTAAGAAGATTGAAAATGCTGTGCTTACCGCCAGCAGATACTAGTATTTGGTTCGGTTCATAGGAGAGTTGATTATCGCGCAGAAACTTATCGCATACCGCTTGCTTCAACTCCGGAATACCATCTACTGCGGTATAGCGAGTATGTCCAGCATCAATAGCCGCCTTTGCAGCAGTGCAGATAAATTCAGGTGTAGTGAAATCGGGCTCACCAACACCTAAGCCAATCACATCGGCACCGGCTGCTTTTAGTTCAGCCGCTTTCTGGCTTACTGCGAGAGTTGGTGAGGGCTTTATTGCATTAACGCGCTCGGAAAGTTTGTAATCCACACGGCACCTATGAACGTAAGTTTAAAAGGAAATTGAAGGGTGTATTGAGCTTAAAATAACGCTCACAACTACTTAAAATAACGCTCACAACTATATGTGCAATGGTGCTAAATGTCTAGTGAGGCAGCGCGTGTTACATGGCTTTTAACGGTAAAATAGGGTATGCTATGCGCTCTTTTTTAAGAAACATCGAGTAGCCCTACTCGATTTATGAAGTGGAGTAGGAATGCGCTCGTCTGCAGCATCAATTAAATCTGAACAAATGCTCAACGCGCCGATTCCGAGTACGCTATGGTCGATGACCTGGCCGATGATATTTGGTGTGCTTACGCTGCTCAGCTTTAATCTTGTTGATACCTTTTTCATTAGCTTGCTGGGTACTGAATCGCTCGCCGCGATCGGTTTTACCTTTCCGGTTACCTTTACCATTATCAGTTTAACCATTGGTTTGGGCATTGGTACCTCGGCGGTAATTGCGCGCAAGCTGGGTGCTGATGATTATGAAGAAGCGCGCCATTGTGGTAGCTCTGCACTTTGGCTAGCTGCATCCTTGGTGGCCTTGTTGGCGCTACTTGGCTATCTATTTTCCCAGCCAATTTTTTCTATGCTCGGTGCTAGTGCAGAAATACAGCCACTGATTAATCAATACATGAATATTTGGTTTGCGGGCGCCGTTTTCTTGGTGTTACCCATGGTGGGGAATAGCATTCTGCGGGCTGCCGGTGATACCAAAACACCTTCATTAATAATGGCCGCTGGCGGTTTAACAAACGCTATTCTTGATCCCATCTTGATTTTTGGTTGGGGGCCGATTCCAGCCATGGGCATGCAGGGCGCTGCTTATGCCAGTGTGGGTTCATGGTTAATTGGTTTTGCCGCGATCATCTATTTGTTGGTGTGGCGAAATAAATTAATTGATCCGATTCCGCCAAGTGTTAAAGAATTTCTCAAATACGCGCGCCAGTTAATGAAGATTGGTTTACCTGCGGCCAGCGCGAATATGCTCACGCCAATCGCCATGGGTATATTAACGGCCATTGTGGCAACCCATGGCGCACCCGCGGTAGCCGCGTTCGGTGCTGGGGCGCGCATAGAATCGATTGCTTCGGTGGTGATATTGGCGCTTTCCATGGCATTGCCACCTTTCATTAGCCAAAACTTTGGCGCCGGAAAAATTCGCCGCGTACAAGAAGCCTACAAAACTGCTTTGCGGTTTGTATTGCTGATGCAAGCGGTAATGTACTTATGTATGTTAGCGTTGCTGCCGTTAATACAGTTAGCGTTTGCCCGCGATGCCGAAGTAGCTCGAGTATTGGCATTATTCGTATGGATTATGCCGATTGGCTATGGTTTGCAGGGTTGGATTATTCTTACCAACTCGTCATTGAATGCACTGCACTTGCCAATTCAGGCGTTATGGCTGAGCATCATTCGCTTATTTGTAATGTTTGTACCGCTTTCTTGGTTAGGCAATACATTGTTTGGTTTACCTGGCTTATTTGCCGGCGGGGTGATCGCGAATGTGATTACGGCGGTAATTGCTTATCGTTGGTTTATGCGAGAAACCAATGGCCAAGCCGGCATTATTGATAAACATACTGCGGCTCGGTTACAAAAGAATGCCGAAGCGAATGCTCAAAAACCTGAAGGAGAACAACATGGCGCGTGATTTCCAGCTTGTTTCTGATTATCAACCAGCTGGTGATCAGCCGAAAGCGATCGCCAAACTGATTGAAAACCTTGAAGCTGGCCTAGCGCAACAAACCTTGTTGGGCGTAACGGGTTCCGGTAAAACCTTTACCATGGCAAATGTGATTGCAACTACTAATCGGCCAACGCTGATTTTAGCCCACAACAAAACACTAGCTGCCCAGCTGTATGGTGAAATGAAAGAATTCTTTCCGAATAATGCGGTGGAATATTTCGTTTCTTATTACGATTACTATCAGCCGGAAGCTTATGTGCCCACTACAGACACGTTTATTGAAAAAGATGCCTCGATAAACGAACACATTGAACAAATGCGATTATCGGCCACCAAGGCACTTATGGAGCGCCGTGATGTAGTGTTAATTGCATCCGTTTCGGCAATCTATGGTTTGGGTGATCCTGAATCGTATATGAAAATGATGCTGCATTTACGCCGTGGCGATATGATTGATCAGCGTGATGTGCTGCGCACTTTGGCTACCTTACAGTACAAGCGCAACGATGATGCGTTTACCCGTGGCACCTATCGTGTGCGCGGCGAAGTAATCGATATATTCCCAGCAGAATCAGATGATGTTGCCGTGCGCCTTGAACTGTTTGATGATGAAGTTGAGCGCATCAGCTTATTTGAACCCCTTACCGGCCAAGTAACACAAGCCGATTTGGCCCGTTATACGGTATACCCGAAAACTCACTATGTAACCCCTCGGGAAAAAATTGTAGAAGCAATTGAGCATATTAAAGAAGAGCTGAAAGAGCGGCGTGAGCAGTTTTTGGGTGAAAATAAACTGATTGAAGAACAACGTATTCGTGAGCGCACCCAATTTGATATCGAGATGATGCTGGAGTTGGGGTATTGCTCTGGTATTGAGAACTACTCACGGTATTTATCTGGCCGCGCTCCTGGCGAGCCACCGCCAACGCTAATGGATTACTTGCCCGATAATGCCTTGCTGATTATTGATGAATCACATGTAACGGTTTCGCAAGTTGGAGCCATGTACAAAGGCGATCGTTCCCGCAAAGAGAATTTAGTGGGGTATGGCTTCCGGTTACCTTCGGCGCTAGATAATCGGCCGCTTAAGTTCAACGAGTTTGAGGCGATATCGCCGCAAACCATTTATGTATCGGCAACTCCTGGTAAGTATGAAATTGAGAAGTGTGGTGATGATTTTGTAGAGCAGGTTGTGCGGCCAACCGGCTTAATCGATCCGGAAATTGAGATTCGCCCAGTGGGCACGCAAGTGGACGACGTGATGTCGGAAATCCGAGACCGCGCAAGCCGTAATGAACGCGTTCTGGTTACCACACTGACCAAACGAATGGCCGAAGATTTGGCTGATTACCTAGATGAGCACGGTATTCGTGTGCGCTATTTGCATTCCGATATTGATACCGTAGAGCGCATGGAAATTATTCGTGATTTACGTTTAGGTGAGTTTGATGCACTCATCGGTATCAACTTATTGCGAGAAGGCTTAGATATGCCTGAGGTATCGTTAGTGGCGATTCTTGATGCGGATAAAGAGGGCTTCTTGCGTGCTGAGCGTTCCTTGATTCAAACCATAGGCCGAGCAGCACGGAACGTGAATGGTAAAGCGATTCTGTATGCAGATCGCATTACCGGCTCTATGCAGCGCGCGATGGATGAAACCGATCGCCGCCGAGCCAAGCAGGTAGCCTATAATCTAGAACATGGTATTACCCCGCAAGGCCTGAATAAGAAAATTACTGATGTAATGGATTTGGGTGGTGGTAAGGCAGCAGAAAAGCGGAAACGTGATAAAGAGCGTGTTGCGGCTGCCGGTGCTGGCATTCGTTTACCGGAATACCGGGATCCGAAAGAAATTGTGCACGAAATTAGTGTGCGTGAAAAAGCTATGTATCAAGCTGCGAAAGACTTGGAGTTCGAAAAAGCTGGCAAGATTCGCGATGAGATTCATGCCTTGCGTGAGCAATTGAAAGTGAATGTGTAATACTTGAAAGCGTTTGGGTAATACTGGTAAAAGTAACTGCGTGGCGTATTCAACGCGGTTATTTGGCAAACAAAATGCGCTAAATTTCAGCAGTTGGCACAATTTGCTTAAATTTGCGGTTGACAGCTTTAGCCGCATCCCTATAATACCCGCCTGCAACACAGCGAAATGCGGATGGTTAGCTCAGCTGGGAGAGCACCGCCCTTACAAGGCGGGGGTCACTGGTTCGAGCCCAGTACCATCCACCATATTTTTATTATCGCGATAGCCGGTTTGGCAAATCGAGGTAAACACCAGCTTAGGATGGTTAGCTCAGCTGGGAGAGCACCGCCCTTACAAGGCGGGGGTCACTGGTTCGAGCCCAGTACCATCCACCAAATAAAAAACTCGCGTTAGCGCTGCTATCGCGAGTTTTTTGTGCGATTTTTTTATTTTTCGGCGGCGGGCTAGCCCCAAATAGCGCGGCCTGCCATCCAAAAACTGACTATCATACTAACTAGCCAAATCAATGAGCGTAAACTCGCTTTGTCAATCCAGTAACACACTACATATCCCACCCGTGCCGCTACAAATATCCAACCCAAAGCAATGGTAAGGCCATCAACTTTGCCCATGCTTACGGCGATAAATACCGCACAGGCATACACCATTAGTGCTTCAAAACTATTGTAATGGGCGGCAGTAGCGCGCGCTCCAAAACCTTTCAGGGCAGCCTGTTGCTGGCGAGGTAGGCGATTATCATAGCCCCCGGGCCTATCGTTCATGGCTTTAATGAGTGGCAACTTCGCCAAGTAAGGTAAAAACATTGCGATAAAGAGTGTGATAAGAAGGGCACTCATGCTTGTTTCCTCTGTTGTTGTTATTGCTGTGATTTACATTGTTTATTATTTGCCCAGCAACTAATTACGCAACTGTACCAGAAAGCGATCGCTGCCGTGGCGTTATTCTTCTGTTATAATCGGCGTAAATGTATTGCTTTACCAACAGGAAGATTATTCATGTCAGTTGTTTCTCGTTTTGCACCAAGCCCCACTGGATATTTGCATGTTGGCGGCGCGCGTACTGCTCTTTATGCCTGGTTAGTAGCACGCGCAGCAGGTGGCAAATTTGTTTTGCGGATTGAAGATACCGATCGTGAACGTTCTACCCAAGCGGCAATTGATGCCATTTTTGAGGGGATGCAATGGCTTGGTTTAACTTGGGATGAAGAACCAGTTTACCAAACAAAACGTTTTGAGCGCTATCAGGGCTTGATTGATGAGATGCTAACTGATGGCCGCGCATATAAGTGTTATTGCTCGCAAGAACGCTTAGAAACTATGCGCGAAGAGCAAATGGCTGCAGGTTTAAAGGCGCGTTACGATGGCCGCTGCCGTGATTTAAGCGCAGAGCAGCATGCCGCTAATGAAGGCAAGCCTTATGTGGTGCGTTTTCGGAACCCACAAGATGGCACTGTTGTGTTCGATGATCATATTCGCGGCCGTATCGAAATTGCCAATAAAGAGCTCGATGATTTGATTATTGCGCGTACCGATGGCACGCCTACTTATAATTTTTGTGTAGTGGTTGATGATTGGGATATGGGCATTACCCATGTAGTTCGTGGTGAAGATCATATTAATAACACCCCGCGGCAAATTAATATCCTGCAAGCTTTAGGGGCACCAACGCCAGAATATGCCCACGTTTCGATGATCTTAGGCGATGATGGCAAGAAACTCTCCAAGCGCCATGGTGCGGTTAGTGTTACTGAATATCGTGATAACGGTTATCTTGCCGATGCAGTAATTAACTATTTAGTACGCTTGGGTTGGTCGCATGGTGATCAGGAAATATTTAGCCGTGAAGAACTAATTAAGATTTTTAAACTGAGTGATATTAATAAAGCGGCTTCAGCATTCAATACCGAGAAGCTGAATTGGTTAAACCAACATTATATGAAAACCCTTCCTGCAGAGCAGGTGGCGGCTGAATTAGCTTGGCATTTTGCGCGTTTAGGCGTGGCAACAGAGAGCGGACCTGCACTGGTCGAGGTAGTAAAACTACAGGCTGATCGTGTAAAAACGTTAAAGGAAATGGCCGAGATCAGCCGTTACTTCTTCGTGTCGGTTACTGAGTTTGACGAGCAAGCTGCGAAGAAACACTTGCGGCCAGTGGCGAAAGAGCCGCTGCAGGATATTCGCGAGCGTTTTGCGAATCTGAGTAACTGGAGTGTAGAAGCAATTCACCAAGCCATTCAAGATACCTGCGAAGCATTGAACGTAGGAATGGGTAAGGTGGGAATGCCATTGCGCGTGGCAGCAACGGGTGGTGGTAATTCGCCAGCCCTAGACGCTACGTTAGCACTGATTCCACGCCATACCGTAGTGGAACGTATTGATCTCGCGCTAGAATTTATTCGGGCAAGAGAGGAAAACAGCTAAATGCCAAAAATTCGTGAGTTATTAGCTAATAATAAAAGCTGGGCGAAAGCCCAGCTGGAGCAAGATCCGGAATACTTTAACCGTTTGGTGAATCAGCAGAAGCCAGAGTATTTATGGATTGGTTGTTCCGATAGCCGAGTTCCTGCGAACCAAATTGTGGGCATGGCACCCGGTGAAGTGTTTGTGCACCGAAATGTAGCAAACCAAGTAATTCAAACCGATTTTAACTGCTTAGCGGTTATTGAATTTGCCGTACTGAACCTAAAAGTGAAGCATATCTTGGTAGTAGGGCATTACGGTTGCGGCGGCGTGCATGCAGCTATGGAAACTAGCCGCCATGGTTTGGTAGATCATTGGCTGCATCCAATTAAAGATATTTACCGCGCCAATGAAGAAAATTTGTGTAATCTGCCATTTGATAAACGTTTCGATAAGATGTGTGAGTTGAATGTAGTGGAGCAAGTGCACAACTTATCTAAGAACCACATTATTCAGGAAGCCTGGGATAGAGGACAGAAATTAAGTATCCACGGTTGGTGTTACAGCGTGCGTGATGGTTTGATGCGTGACCTTGGCGTTACCATTACGGGTAAAGAGGGCTTAGACCCAATTTATCAATATTATGCTGATGAAGAATCGGACGATTAAAAACCGCTAAATTTGTTACTCAGGTTATTGATTTGTTGAAAAAGAGATCAGATCGGTAAAAAAATAGCCGAACAGTAGAAAACCCCGAAAAAAAAGTTGACACTTTAGCGGGCTATTCATAGAATGCGCCTCGCTATCGGGGATGAACTCCCGTTAGCAAAACTGCAAAATTAGGTTGTTCGGGGCTATAGCTCAGCTGGGAGAGCGCTTGCATGGCATGCAAGAGGTCAGCGGTTCGATCCCGCTTAGCTCCACCACTTAAACGGCAAGTGAAAGTGCCGGCTTAAGCTAGGCAACCATCGTGAAAAGATTTTGCAGCGTAAACAGAAATGCGTCCCCTTCGTCTAGAGGCCTAGGACACCGCCCTTTCACGGCGGTAACAGGGGTTCGAATCCCCTAGGGGACGCCACTTTTCAAACTATCAAAGGACACCGGCTCTTAGTCCACGAGCGGCACCAAGCGCTCGAACCTCGCAAGGGGACGCCACTTTTCAAAAAACTAAAAGCCCGCTGCTAGCGGGTTTTTGCGTTTTTATGATCTGCTTGCTGTGATAATCCGTTAAGCTAGGGGTTATTCATCTGCGAACAGAGGACAGGCTTTTGGCAACCATTTCATCTTCACAACCTATTGCGTTAATTACCGGGGCAGGGCGCCGCTTGGGCTTGCACATGTGCCGTTCATTATTGGCCCAAGGCTGGCAAGTTATTGCCTTAACCCGCCAACGCTCTGGCGAATTAGCAGCACTTGCTGAGCAGCAGAGCCGTTTGGATATTATTGCCTGTAACGCGCTTGATATGGCGAGCGTGAATGCAACGATCGCGCAAATTCAACAGCGCTACCAGCATCTTGATTTCATCTTACACAATGCATCTATCTATGAGCGCGACAATGCTCATGAGCACGATTTTAGTGAGTTTTATGATGCCTTGTATCAAATTCACATGAAACTGCCTGCAACGCTAAATAGCGCCTTGAGTGAGTTGTTGGTAAATACACCGCGGCCAACTGCGAATATTATTCACGTTACTGATATCTATGCCAGTAATCCGAACCAAGAATATGCCTTGTATTGTTCTACCAAAGCGGGCTTAGAAAATTTGATGTTGAGTTTTGCCAAACGGCTGGCGCCAAAGGTTCGGGTGAACGCTATTCAACCTGGGCCCATTAAGTTTTTACCGGAACACTCTAATGCTGAGCAAAGCCAAGTATTAAGCGAAACCCTGTTGCCGTGTGAAGGTGGATTCGAAGCGTTGGAGAAGGGTATCGATGCGATCCTCACGAATGAGTACATTACCGCTAGCGTGATCAAAATCGATGGTGGCCGCTCGGTTACCTAAGGTTTTTTCTGTGCCCGGCAGCGCAATAGCTGCCGTGCTCTGTTGCTTGTTAGTTGAATGGTTTTGTAGAGCGTGTAGGGCAACAATGGAAGCTTGCACATAGGGCTCGTTGAAGCTTTCAGTAATACTAAAATCTAGGGTGTTTTGTGCCGCCAAAATATCGATATCCAAGGTGCGATCTTTGGCACTGCGGTTGGGGTCTGTACGATCTCGGCCGTGAGCACACTCGAGCTGATTTAGCCAACTTTTTAGCTCGCTAGTACTTTCATTACTGGCAATCAACGCAATACTGTTGAGAAAGCCATTGCTGGAATGAATAGCACAGGGCTCTGTGTGTACGATGGGCAGTATCAGTGCGGTTTGGTAGCGCTCACACAACTCATACAATGCTAAGCCAATGTTCTTTTCTGGCGCGAGGTTACTACCTAGGCTTAAATAGAAAATCATTCCGCTGTGTCCATTTGCGTTAGCACTTGCTGCTCGAGCAGTTCGCGAAGCTGTGGCTCCATAAGAGCTGCGATCTTCGGCTGTGCGGCTAAGTTTGGATGAATTCCATCGCTTTGCATGAGATCAGGGTTTAATGCTACCTCACGCATAAAGAACGGCACGAGTGGAATCCCTTTATCTTCGGCTACAGTGTGAAACACTTGGCGAAACATTTCGGTGTAACGGCGGCCAAGGTTTGGTGGTATTTCAACTTCGCTGAGTGCTACTTGAACGTTTCTGGACTGGATGATCGTAATCATCTGCCGTAAATTGTTTTCCATAGTAGAAAGATTAAAACCGCGTAAGCCATCATTGCCACCAAGTTCTATAAACACCATGTTGGGTTGATGGCGATCGAGTAAATTTTCTAAGCGGTTTAAACCGCCTGCAGTGGTTTCGCCACTAATGCTGGCGTTAATAATGCTAAGGTGAGGGTGGTTTGCCTGCCAATCCCGGGCAATTTCACTCACCCAGCTATCGGCTTCAGACAAGCCATAGCCTGCGCTGAGGCTATCGCCCAGCACCATGAGTGATACATTTGCATGTGCACTGCGTATAAACAATGACATTGCAAGTACAACGATTACAGCGCCTAACAGCGCTATGGAAACTAGATTTTTAAGGAATTTAATACGCATATGGCCCTAATTGAAGCTCGTTCTGTGTCTCGCAATGTTGCGACGACCGCTGGAAAATTGCAAATCCTATCGCCCTTAAGCCTCGCAATTGATGCTGGCGAGGTGGTGGCTATCGTGGGAGCCTCCGGCTCTGGTAAATCAACACTGCTGTCATTATTGGCCGGGTTAGATTTACCTTCAACCGGCGATATTATTGTAGATAACGTAAGTTTGGGTGATTTGGATGAAGAGCAGCGCGCAATATTGCGGGGTGAGAAAATTGGTTTCATCTTTCAATCGTTTTTATTAATCCAAAGTTTAAGTGCATTAGAGAATGTAATGTTGCCTGCAGAGCTTGCGGGTAGCCGAAACCCTGAGAAGCAAGCGCGTGAACTGTTAGAAAAAGTAGGCTTAGGCGAGCGCCTAACCCATTACCCGAACCAACTTTCCGGTGGTGAGCAACAGCGTGTGGCCATTGCCCGGGCATTTATTGGTGAACCACAAATTCTTTTTGCCGATGAGCCCACCGGTAACTTGGATACTGAAACGGGCAGCCGCATTGAAGAATTACTGTTCGAACTTAATCGCGAATTCGGTACTACGTTAGTGATTGTTACCCATGACGATGCGCTCGCACAGCGCTGTGATCGAGTGTTGCGCATTGCCGGTGGCAAGCTGGTAGAGCAGGGTGCCGATAGTGAAACTGATGTCGAAGAAAAGAGTACCGCAAAGAGCAATTCAGCACCGGGCAGCAAGGAAACAACAACCGATGTGGCATAAAATTTCTTGGCGATTACTAAAGCATGAACTGCGCCGTGGTGAACTTACTATTATGGCGGCAGCCGTTGCTTTAGCGGTTTGTGCCGTATTGTCGTTATCGGTGTTTAGTGAGCGTTTGCAGCTTGGCTTGATGGAGCGTAGTGCCGAGTTCTTAGCCGCTGATCGCGTGTTACGCAGCCGAGGTGCGGAAATACCTACTGAGTGGTTAGAGCGTGCAGAGCAAGAACAAGTTGCTTGGGCGCGCCGCACCACTTTTAACTCGATGGCCTTTGCGAACGATGAATTGGCTTTGGTAGATGTGAAAGCGGTAAGTGATGGCTATCCGTTGCGAGGGCATTTGGAAGTAGCTAGCGAACCCTTTACCGAAGGCGTTATTGCCGAGGGCTTGCCGGGGCCGGGGGAAGCTTGGGTGCAAGGTTCGTTGTTTCAACAGCTAAATTTAGCGCTTGGCGATCGGTTAGAAGTGGGTGAAAGCGAATTCCGGGTAACGAAGGTTCTCAGTAGCGAGCCCGATTCTGGCTTCAACGTGTTCGCCGATAGCCCTACCGTTTTAATTCATTACTCTGAGTTGGCTGATACGGGCCTAATTCAGCCTGGCAGCCGAGTAAATTACAATTATTTATTTGCCGGCTCCGCCACCGATTTAGCGCGTTTCGAAAACTGGCTGGTGCCACAACTGGATAATGTTTCTCAGCGTTGGCAGAACATTCAAGATGGTGATTCACCACTTTCAGCAGCATTAGAGCGTGCTGAGCGCTTTATGTTGCTGGCGAGTTTGTTAGGTGTGGTGTTAGCCGCCACCGCGGTAGCCGTAGCGGCTCAGCGCTATGCGCAACGCAATTTTGATGCTGTAGCAGTAATGAAAACCTTAGGTGGCCGCAAAGGGCAGGTGGCGAAAATATTTACCTTGCACCTATTATTGCTTACCTTGGTAAGTATTCTTATTGGCCTGCTGCTGGGGATAGCCTTGCAAGCCTCGGTAGTAGGCTGGGTAAGCGGTGCGTTAGGTTATGATTTACCCAATACGGGGGTTGGCCCCTATTGGTTAGCCATCGCTACCGGATTGCTTTGTGCATTGATGTTTAGTTTGTACCCGCTACTGCGTTTATTAAATGTACCACCGCTGCGAGTGCTGCGCAGAGATATGAATGCTTCAGGATTATCGCGCTGGCTGCATTGGGGGATTTCGGGTACCACGATTTTTGTGTTAATGGTGCTCTACAGCGGTAGCTATTTGCTTTCCTTAGCATTATTTGCCGGTGGCCTATTGGCGATGTTCTTACTGTTAGGTATTAGCCGTTTATTTATTCGAGCCAGCCGCACTGCCGGTATGCAAGCCGGCAGTAGTTGGCGCTTGGCGATGGCGGGTTTGCAACGCCGTGCGCGTGAAAATAGCATGCAAATGCTGAGCTTCTCGGTAGCAGTAATGCTGTTTTTACTGGTGCTCGCGCTGCGCAATGAGTTATTGGAAGATTGGCGTGGCCAGTTACCCGATGATGCGCCGAATTTCTTCGTGGTAAACGTTGCTAGCCAGCAGGCAGAACCCATGCAAGCGATGTTCGCGCGTGAGGGGTTAAGCGCCACCGAGTTATACCCAATTATTCCCGGCCGGTTAACCGCGATTAACGGTACCCCAGTGCGCGATGCCGTAAGTAAAGAAGAACGGGATGATAGTGAATTCCGTGAAGGCTTTGGCCGTGAGCTGCAACTAACCTGGCAGGCCGATTTGCCGGCAGAAAACGTTTTACGCGAAGGGCAGTGGTTTGCGCCAGGAGAATCTGGGGTTTCAGTAGAATCACAGGTGGCGGATCGAATTGGCGTTGGTTTAGGTGATGAGCTTACGTTCCGTATTGCCGCCGATGAGTTTACCGTGCCGGTAACTAGTATTCGTGATGTGGATTGGAATACCATGCAGCCAAATTTCTACATGGTATTCAGCCCGAATTTAATCGAAAACATGCCAGCTACTTATATCGCTAGTTTTTACTTACCGGATGATCGGCGCCCTGAATTGTATTCATTGTTCCGTGAATTCCCGCAAGCATCGTTAATCGATGTGGAGGATATTCTTGCTCAGGTTCGTGATGTAATTAGCCATGTTTCGTTAGCCATTACTTTTGTAATGGTGTTGGTAATCGGTGCTGGTGGCTTGGTATTGGTGGCGCAAGTTCAGGCTACCCTAGAAGAGCGCCAACAGGAGTTGGTGATTCTGCGAACCTTGGGGGCGCGCTCGAGCTTACTTACGCGCGCGGTAACCTATGAGTTTGTAATGTTGGGCGCGTTGGCGGGCTTGATTGCCACCATTGCCATGGAGCTCTCAATTTACGTGTTACAAACCCAGGTGTTTAATATGGCGCCTTCGTTACATTGGCGCTTCTGGGTACTGGGGCCATTATTGGGCGCTACTATTGTGGCAGCGTTAGGCTGGTCAGTTTGCTGGCGCTTATTGCGGCAGCAAACCGGCAACCTTATTCGGCAACTGGCCTAATATTACGATGCTGTAACAGCTAGCTTAGCGCGGGTAAATCTGCGCTAATGCTGGCTCAAGCTCGCGATATTTAAACGTGAACCCAGCTTGTTCTAAGCGTTCTGGTACTACAGCTTGGCCGGTAAGGAGTAAATCGGCCATCTCCCCAAAAGCAAGCCGCATGGTAAAAGCTGGTACTCGGAAAATTACCGGGCGATGCAATACTTTCCCCAAGGTTTTGCTAAATATTTTATTACTTACTGGCGTAGGGGCGGTGAAATTATACGCACCTGCACACTCATCATGATGTAAGAGAAAATCAATACCGGCGATCATGTCGTGAATGTGAATCCATGACATCATTTGCTTGCCATTGCCAATGGGGCCACCTAGGCCAAACTTAAAGGGTGGTGCCATGCGCTCCAGAGCGCCACCCAAACGAGCGAGCACAATACCGGTGCGTAGTAAGCATACCCGGGTGTGTTCACTGCCGGCTTGGTTCGCAAGCTGCTCCCATTGCTGGCATAACTGGTGGCTAAACTCATCATGAGGTGTGCCTTTAGTTTCACTTACCACTTGCTCACCTTGGCGGCCATAAAAGCCTACGGCGGAGCCAGAAATAAATACTTTTGGTGGCCGCTCAGAATTTTGAATTAAGGCGCTAAGCTGCTCGGTAATGCGAAAACGGCTTTGTTGAATACGCTGCTTTTGTTTATCGCTCCAGCGCTTTTCCGCGATAGGCTCACCCGCTAGGTTGATCACGGCATCAAATTCATTGAGATGATCAAATTCACTTAAGCTCACCACGGTGCGCACGCTACTGCCCAGAGCTTTCCGCGCTTTTTCAGGATTGCGGGTAAGCACGGTAACATCGTGTTGGTCACCGTAGTGGCGCAGATATGTGCGGCCAATTAAACCTGTGGCACCGGTAATAAATAATTTCATGGAAGCTCCCTGTTGCTTAATGCTAATCTACGAACAATAACAACACAGTATTAGTGTAGCAGCGTTAGTGTAGCAGCGATAAATGCAAGAATATTGATTCTGCGCGTTTTCTTGTACGGAGATAAGACAATGACAGACCACAACCCGGCCATTTCATCGATTAGCCGCTTTTTCGTAGTGGCGGCGGCGATTATGGTGATTTTAGCTAGTATTAAGGCAGCCAGCGTAATTGTGGTGCCATTTTTGTTGGCGTTGTTCATTGCCATTGTATTTCAGCCGGCCATTTTTTGGTTTAAGCAAAAGGGATTGCCTCCGAGTATCGCTATCGGCGCCGTGTTTGTAGTGATTTTAGTGGTGGGTTCGGCATTCGTGGGCTTGGTATTGCAATCGGTGAATGAGTTCACTTTGAAAATGCCAGAGTATCGAGAAAAGATTCTAGACCAATTTGAAACGCTGGTAGCTTACGCGGAAACATTTAATATTCATCTCGACATCGCTATTTTACAAGACCAGTTCGACCCCTCACGGCTGTTTTCCATGTCGGTTAATTTACTGTCTGGTTTGGGAAATATGATGACCAATACGGTGATCATTATGCTGATTGTGGCCTTTATGTTGAGCGAAGCAGCGTTGATGCCGAAAAAGATATCATTGGCTTTTCCAAGCCCAGAGAAGAAGCTTGGGCAAATGACGAATTTATTAATGGCGATTAATAAATACTTAGCCCTAAAAACCTTGGTGAGCTTGATTACCGGTTGCTTAATTGGTTTTGGTTTGTGGTTGATGGGGCTAGATCATTTTATTTTGTGGGCTGTGATCGCATTTCTGTTTAATTATATTCCGAATATCGGTTCTATTATCGCGGCAGTGCCTGCGGTACTGATGGCGCTTGTGCAGTTGAACCCGGTGATGGCTGGCGTTGTGGCGATCTGGTTTTTATTAGTGAATATTATTATGGGCAACATTGTAGAGCCAAAAATGATGGGCCGCGGCTTAGGCCTTTCTACTTTGGTGGTGTTCCTCTCGTTAATTTTCTGGGGCTGGTTGTTAGGGCCGGTAGGGATGCTACTCTCGGTGCCCCTTACCATGGGCGTGAAAATCGGCTTTGATGAGAACCCCAGTACCAAATGGCTGGCTAT
The DNA here is from genome assembly GCF_047920995.1 of Aliidiomarina sp. Taxonomy (NCBI): domain Bacteria; kingdom Pseudomonadati; phylum Pseudomonadota; class Gammaproteobacteria; order Alteromonadales; family Idiomarinaceae; genus Aliidiomarina; species Aliidiomarina sp. The sequence continues at coordinate 18,042 of NZ_JBLRWZ010000022.1, read as the reverse complement.
TTTGCTGGCTGGCGATGAGGTTCGCCGTTTGACTGCTAATGAGCTAATAACTGAGGCTAATCAAGCAGCAGCGCCGCCTGGAAATTAAGCGGCGCTGTGGAACAACTTGCAGAGTATTTATGGGGTATGCCGCTATTGGCACTGCAATCTTAGTTGGCAGTAATCGGTGGCGTCACAGGACCAGCTTTGGGTACATGTCGTTCCTTCGTTCATTTCACGAATAAACCAATTGTAAAGGAATTCCTCTAGTGAATGATTCACAGACCTACCATAGTCGTGATAAAGATCAGCAGAGCTAAAGCTATCGCTATGGAGAACATGTCCACTGAGAACCTCACAGGTAGTGCCTGTATTGATACACACTTTGTGGCCATCGCTTCGGGTAGATATCATGGTAAATAAGCTTTCAGTCGCCAAATCCTCAGCTAAGTCTTGGCGAAACTTTGTTGCGTCGCTCGAATTACTGCGCAGAGCTTGAATGTAGGTGATCAAAGAAGCTCCATCATTAAAAATCTCACGAATTCGATTGTTCCGGTTATTTTGTATTTCAGGGTTTTCACTAGTGACTTCGTGGGATAAATCGCTTTGCTCGTTTTGCTGTGCGTTAGGCGTGCTATATATTTCAAAGCAGTTGCCGTTATAACAACAAATTTCAATCGTTGGGTCGCACTCGCGATATGTGTAGAAGTTGTTATTTCGGAATGCGCTACGAAATGATTCAAGCGCATTATTAATATGATGTTCGTGGTTCGTGATGTTACTTACACCAGTATCGAGAACGAAATCTAGCGACATTCCAACTACGGCACCACTGTGGTTTCGCATACGGTGTACAATTACTGTATGTTCAGCGCCACCTGAGCCAGCAAAGTACATTTCTCGCTTAAGGTAACTGTAGCCAACACATTGCTGAGAAAATCGATTAAGATGGTTCCCACAAAATTCATCAGAATTATTATTTTGGGAGTTTGCGAGTAGTTTGGGAGAGGTGAAAATCATTGTTAAAACAATGGCAAATAGGCTTATATACTTCATGATTCCTTTATTCCTTTATTCCTTTATTCCTTTATTCCTTTATTCCTTTATTCCTTTATACTTATTTGAATGAAATTATTAAGCATGAGCTGTAATGATCATCAACTAACTCATGCTTAACAGAATAATAACACCGCCTCACAGTGTCAAGGCGGGCTATGATTATTCGTGGCAGGTATTAACGCTGGGTAGCCGCTTTCATAGCTGCTACAAAGGCTGCAAGCTTTGCAAGCATAGCCGCTTCATCATCCAGATTATCAGTAATAATACGCACTACTGCTGAACCACTAATAGCACCGGCCGCACCTGCGTGAATGGCGGCTTGCACCTGTTCTGGTGTACTAATGCCAAAGCCAAGCAATGCTGGTGCGCCACCAAAATTGTTCAATGCGGCAATTAATTCAGCAGCTGGCGCTGCTGCGGCTTGGTTATCGCCAGTAACACCGGAACGGCTGAGCAAATAAATATATCCCTCACTTGCTTCAGCAACTTTCGCTAAGGTAGCGGCAGAGGCATCGGGTGGTGCAATAAAGATGGCTTGAATGCCATGTTTTTTTGCAGAAGCTTGAAAATGCAGGCCCTCTCGTACAGGCACATCGGCAATCAGTACCGAATCTACGCCGGCATTTTTTGCTTGTGTGTAGAACGCATCAACGCCGTTGGTTACCACCAAGTTGCAGTACACCAATAAACCAATTGGAATATTGGGGTAATCGGCGCGAATACGGGCAATAAGATCGAAACACTGTTGTTTAGTAACGTGGTTCTTTAATGCCCGAATGTTGGCCGCTTGAATTACTGGGCCATCGGCTACAGGATCTGAGAATGGCAAACCAAGTTCTAGTGCATCGGCACCACTTTCGATAAGGGTACGAATGATCTGCTCGCTTTGGGCGAGGCTTGGATCGGCTAAAGTAACGAAGGGCACAAATGCCCCTTGTTGGCGTTCAGTTAACCCGGTAAACATTGCCGCGTAACGGTTAGCTGTTTGGCTCATGTAAATACTCCTTATGATTGAGCTTCGGCAGCTTGTGCCGCTAAGATTTTACGAACGTGATCAATATCTTTATCACCGCGGCCGGATAGATTCACCAGCAACACTTCTGGCGTAGTAGCGGCTTTGGCTCGCTCTATGGCATAGGCGAGTGCATGGGCCGTTTCTAACGCTGGAATAATGCCTTCGGCGCTGGAAAGTATCTTAAAGGCATCGAGCGCTTGTTGATCGGTAACACTGGTGTACTGCGCCCGGCCAATAGAGTGCAAATAGGCGTGTTGCGGGCCAACACCTGGGTAATCTAAGCCCGCAGAAACTGAATAACTCTCTTCAATTTGGCCATCGGAATCTTGCATTAAGAACGAACGGCAGCCGTGTAACACCCCTGGCTTGCCCGCACTTAAGGTAGCGCCATGCTCACCACTTTCGATGCCGCGGCCAGCAGGCTCAACACCGGTTAGGCGTACGCTGGGTTCATCAATAAATTCGGCGAATATACCAATGGCATTTGAACCACCACCCACGCAGGCGATAACCTCATCAGGTAAACGACCTTCTTGGGCAAGAATTTGTTCTTTTGCTTCGGCGCCAATCATGCGGTGAAATTCACGCACAATGGTTGGGAATGGGTGTGGGCCCGCAGCAGTACCAAGCAGGTAATGGGTGGTTGGGTAACTTGCGGTCCAATCACGCATGGCTTCGTTCACGGCGTCTTTTAGGGTGCCGCTACCGGCATCTACTGGCACTACTTTAGCGCCCATAAGTTCCATCCGAAACACATTGGGTTGCTGCCGTTCGGCATCTTTGCGGCCCATGTAGATAATGCACTCAAGCCCGAGTAATGCGCACGCTAGAGCTGTAGCGGTACCGTGCTGGCCGGCACCGGTTTCAGCAATAATACGCGTTTTCCCCATCCGTTTTGCCAGCAGCGCTTGCCCTAATACTTGGTTGGTTTTGTGAGCGCCGCCATGCAATAGATCTTCGCGCTTCAGGTAAATTTTAGCTGGCGAACCCTTAGTGAGGTTATGGCACAAGGTTAATGGCGTTGGGCGGCCTAAATAGGTGCTGAGCAGATTTTTAAATTCGCTCTGAAATTCTGGATCTTGCTGCGCATCATTAAACGCTTGCTCGAGTTGGTCGAGCGCAGGCAACAGGATTTCTGGTACAAACTGACCACCGAATTCGCCAAAATATGGGCTTAAAACTTGTTGTGTTTGCATCGTGATAACCTCTTTAATATATCCGAATCGTGGCGAAAACCTGCTGCATTAACGCAGGATCTTTATGCCCAGGCTGACGTTCAACGCCAGAGTTAATATCTAAGCCACGGCAGCCTAAGCTGATGGCTGTGGCAATGTTATTTGGCTTTAAACCACCAGCCAATTGAATGTGAAGGCGCTGCTCGCTACTTGGCAATGTTTGCCAATCGAAGCTGCTGCCCGAGCCCCCGCGGCCGTGATCCCATACTTCTCGGCTAATCATTGGCTGCTGATATAGCTGTGTGTTTGCTGCTACGCTGCGAGCCACCCAGATTTCAGTGTGAGCTTGGCTGTAGTTAGCGCGCTCGTGCATCGTTAACGCTTGGTTAAGTGCCGCCACAATGTTTACATCCTGCACATCATGTAATTGTACTGCAGCTAAGTGCAATTTGGCGGCAATAGCAGCTATTTGTTGCGCTGCAGCTAAGTACGCTGCCTCTTGTTGTTCATTTTCTTCATTGTTAAGAAAATCTTCTAGGGCAAAAACACCCACATAATTCAGGCCACGTACGGCGCATATTTGTTGTGCTTGCTCTAGGGATACACAACGTGGCGAGCGCTTCGCAAATATCAAGCCACCGTATGCTGCCCCGGCCGCTCTTGCTGCTATGGCTTGTGCAGGCTGGGTGAGGCCACATATTTTGTGTTCACCATAAATCAATTTGCGGCAGGCCAGATCGATGTCGGCTTGCTCGGTAAGTGAGCCACCAACTAAAAAACCATCCACATGGGGTGCTATGGAGCGGATTTGCTGGTTATTCTCGATACCTGATTCGGCGATTAACAAGGCACCTTCCGGTGCTAGCGCTGCTAACTCTTGGCTACGGTTTAAATCCACCGAAAGATCGCGCAAGTTGCGATGATTAATGCCAATTACTTTCGCGTTCAGCGCAGCCGCCCGTTGCATCTCTTCAGCATTGCTTACTTCGGTTAAAATATGTAAGCCAAGTTGCTGCGCGCGCTGGGCTAATAATTGGTAATCATCATCCGCAAGCACCGATAGCATAAGTAGAATTGCATCAGCACCAAAATAGCGCGCAAGATCGATTTGATAGCTACTAAAGATGAAATCTTTGCAGAGTACCGGTACATGCACTTTGCTGCTTACGGCTTGCAGATAAGCAAAATCGCCTTGAAAGTAATCTGGCTCCGTTAGTACTGAAATGGCAGCTGCATAGCTGGCGTAAATAGTGGCGATAGCAACCGGATCAAAATCTTCCCGAATTACTCCTTTTGAGGGCGAAGCTTTTTTGCACTCTAGAATGAATTGCGCGTTCGGTTGTTGCAACGCGGCGGTAAAACCTCTTACTGGGCGATTACTCGCTGCGGCAGCAACCGCTATTTCTGCTTCCGGATAGAGCACAGCCATTTCTTGCAAACGTTGTTGCCGAGTAGCCATAATTTCTTTCAGCACGGAAGGGGTATCATCGTGCATTACGAATGAACTCATGCGATAAATTCCTCCTGCATGCGTTGTAAATGTTGGAGTGCTGCACCACTGGCAAGATGGCTAAGTACACTATCAGTAGCTTCTTGTAAGGTTTCGTTATGGCCAGTTAAGTAACGCACTGCAGCGGCGTTCATGGCAATCGCATGGCGATGCTCCAGCTTGCCTTGGCCAGCAAATACCTCTTTCAGCATGCGTGCATTTTGATTGCCATCACCACCTTTAAGCGAGCTTAGCGGCGCTTCTGGTAGGCCAAAATCACTCGGATTAAGGGTGTATTCACGAATTTCATCACCATGTAGCTCAACCACATGGGTATCGCCGTGCAGGGCTATTTCATCTAGGCCGCTACCATTTACCACCATAGCCCGTGGGCAGCCCAATAAGCGCAACGTTTCCGCCATAGGGCGGCAAAGATTGGCATTATATACACCCAGTAATTGTGCTTGTGGACGCGTAGGGTTAAGTAACGGCCCGAGTAAGTTGAAAATCGTGCGGGTTTTCAATTCTTGCCGCACTGGCATGGCATAGCGCACTCCAGGGTGGTAGTGGGGCGCAAATAGAAAACAGAAGCCAAACTCATCTAATAATTTCTTGTTCTCATCTGGCGATAAATCGAGCGGCACACCGAGTGCTTCGAGCACATCCGCTGAACCCGAACGCGAGGAAATGCTGCGGTTGCCATGTTTGGCGATTTTTAAACCCATACTGGCGTTCACTAACGCGGCGGCGGTAGAGATGTTGATCGTATTGCTGCCATCTCCCCCGGTGCCACAGGTATCGGCTACTGGATAACTAAGCTCAGGGAATTTTTTACTGCCGGCTAATAATGCTTTGGCGGCCCCGGCGATTTCTGCTGGTGTTTCACCACGAATTTTTAATGCCACGAGCATGGCACTAATTTGGCTTAGCGTGAGCTGTCCGGCAATAAGGTGGCCAAATAGTTTTTCCGTTTCTGCCATACTCAACACATCGCCGTTGAGTAGCATTGTTAGTTCACGCATTCGTTCTCTCCTGATTGCTCGCCGGAAGGCTCTCTGGATTGCTGTTTTGCATTAAAAATTCAATGCTTTGCCGCAATAGCTGAGCGCCATCGGTGGTCATAATAGATTCGGGGTGAAATTGGAAGCCAATACTGCGCTGCTGGGCGTTATAGAATGCCATCGGAATCGCGTTTACGGTGGCGATTACCTGCACTTGCTCTGGTACTTCAGTAGCCATGAGCGAATGGTAGCGAGCTACCGGTAACGGGTTGCTAAGGCCATTGAAAATCGGATGTGTAGCGCATTCTATAAGGCTAGTTTTACCATGCACAGTTTCAAAACAACGATCCACAACACCGCCGGCTTCTTGAATGAGGGCCTGAAAGCCTAAGCAGATGCCCAGCATAGGATAGATACCACTAGCATGCCGAATGATGGGCAACAATTGGCCGGCTTCATTAGGGTGGCCTGGCCCGGGCGATAAGCACAGTAGTACCGGGCCAGCGGCGGCTTGTTCGGCTAAGCGAGCGGCAATAAACTCAAGGCTTACGTTGTTTCGGTATACATCTAAGCCAAAGCCTAACTGGGCAAGTTCATCTACTAAGTTGTAGGTGAAACTATCTAGGTTATCGATAAAAATAATATGCCCTCGGCTCATGAGCGTGGCTCCTGTAATGGGTTCTTCGCAGCAGCATTTGCGCACAGAATTGCCTGCAACACAGCCCCAGCTTTTTGTTCGGTTTCTTGTACTTCTGCATCATCATCAGAATCAAATACAACGCCAGCTCCAGCTTGCACAACAGCGGTACCGTTTTTCACATAGGCCGAGCGAATCACAATGCAATTATCCATATCACCTTGGCCATTTAAGTAGCCTACAGCGCCGCCGTAGCTACCGCGCCGGCAGCCTTCCGCCTGGCGAATTAAGCGTGCGGCACTAATTTTCGGGGCGCCAACTAAGGTACCCATATTCATACAAGCACGGTAGGCATCCAGAGCATCTAAATCGTTTCGCAGGGTAGCAACCACACGGGATACTAAATGCATTACATGGGAATACCGATCCACTTTCAATAGATCGGCTACATAGCGGGTGCCGGTGCGGGCGATGCGGGCCAGATCATTACGAGCTAAATCAACCAGCATCATATGTTCGGCCATTTCTTTTTTATCTTGCCGCAGGGCCAGCTCAATACGGGAATCTTGATCTGCCAGAATATTGCCTTGGGCATCGCGGGCGCGGCTGCGTGTTCCAGCAATCGGATAAAGCTCTACTTGTCGGTTCGCTGCGGTAAATTTTAATGCTGATTCAGGTGACGCGCCGAATAGTTCAAACTCTTTGGTGCGCAGATAAAACATATAAGGGCTAGGATTGCTTTTCTTCAGTTCGGCGTAACTTGCCAGGGCATTATTACAAGGCAACGAGAAGGTGCGCGATGGCACTACTTGGAAAATATCGCCCGCCGCAATGTGCTGTTTCATGTGCTGCACAATAGTTTTGAATGTTTCTCGGCTAGGTACGCTGGCAATCGCGCTGAAATCGAGAGTTGGTTTTTTCTGCGCGGCGGGGGCATGCTCGGCAGATGCACCATTTGGCGTTGTAGGCTGAGTGAATAATGCTGAACCGTTGCTGGTAGCAAGCGGGTTTTGCATGCGGCTCATAAGTTCGCCTAAGCGTTGGCACAACTGTTGGTGCCGTTGTTCTATAGGTAGTACGCTTGAATCTGCGGCAGTATTATCATCAGGCTCACCGCAGGCAAGAATACCTAGTAGCTCGGTTTGTTCGGTTTCATGGTTAATAATTAATAAGGTTTCCGCCAGATAGAATTGGTAATCAGGGCAATCATTTGCTCCCTCAGCTACCTCGGGCAGTTGCTCAAAAGTGGCAAGTAGATCGTAGGCGAATACCCCGGCAAGAAAAATTGCAAACGGGTGCTCATGTAATGTGGCGAGCTTTTGTTGCAATACGCGTAGCGGTTGCGTGTTGGCAACAGCGGCCAGGCGCTGTTGCTCGTTAAGGTTCTCTGCTGGCTGTTGAAACTCAAGTACCAAGCAGTGAGCGCTGTACTCTACTTGATAGGCACCTAGCTCTGTTGCCAAAAAAGCTAATAAACAACAGCCGTTATCGGTGAGGGCGCTGATGGTTACGCGCTGGCCGCGGCAAACGAGTTTTAGTGACGCATCGATCATTAGCAGGCTTTTCAAATTCTGCCGTGAATCAATTTCTGCTGATTCAAGCAAAATATGCTCGCCTTCGCTTGCTGATAATCGTTGCAACACGGCTACTGGATCGGCTTGGTATTGCGCGGCTACCGATATGGGAAAAATTTGACCTAGTTTTTGCATGCTGATGCCAATTATTGTTATGGAATAAAAACGACAAAACCCGCTTACGAAGCGGGTTTTGAATGAAATTCTGTATTAGTTGCGTTTACTAAACACGCACAGATGCATCCACTACCCGCGAGGGGAGTGCCACCACCAATGATGTTGAACCGATGCGAACTGTTGCATAGTGTTAGTAAATACCTTTCTAGACATCTGAGTAAACTTGTACAGAACATTAAATGCCTGTGGAAAAAGTGTCAACGATTTTTTGTAAAAAATCGCGTATGATATTGGCATTATTTTGTTCCACTATTTCTACATTAAATACATCTACGAATATTTTCTAATTGAGGCTCATTTTGCGGATAGATTTACATTGCCACACCAATGCCTCGGATGGGGTGTTAACACCTGCCGAGATGCTACTCCGCGCAGAAGTAATGCAGCTTGATGTGCTGGCGATTACCGATCATGATTCTGTACAAGGGTACCAGCAAGCATTGCAGCTGCAACAAGCTCAGTTGGCGGCGGTACCCGAGGGTAAATCGGCAAGCAAGCAAGCGGCTGCTCTGCAGCTATTGAGCGGCGTTGAGTTTAGCACTAGTTGGCAGGGTTTTGAAATTCATATTCTGGGTTGGCGCTTTGATCCTGACCACGAGCAAATGCGGCGGTTATTAAACGCGCAGCGCGAACAACGGCACCAACGTTCAGAATTAATTCATGAGCGGTTGCTAAAAAATGCGGTTGCGGCGGAACATTTACCAACGGCGCGGCCGAATCTTGCACAAGGTGGCGGCGTACGAACCCGCTTGCACTACGCCGATGCGTTACTGAAGCATGGTTATGTGGCAACCAAGCAGCAAGCATTTGACCGTTTTTTAGGAAAAGGGCAATGTGCTTATGTGAAACCGCAATGGTGCAGTATGGCAGAAGCGGTTAGGGTGATTCATGCAAGTGGCGGGGTGGCGAGTATTGCCCACCCATTAGCCTATAACATGAGCACCAAGTGGTTGCGCCGATTGATTAATGATTTTCAGGCCGCTGGCGGTGTTTGTATGGAAGTGGTGAGTGGTCAACAGGCCCCAGAACAACGGCAATGGTTGAGTGAACTGGCCCGTGAATACAATTTATTAGCATCAGCAGGCTCTGATTTTCATTTTCCGGGGCGCTGGCGTGAACTTGGCAGAAACTTACAAATGCCTGAGGGGTTAACCCCGGTATGGCATGATTGGTTCGATACAGAGCAAGCTATGAAGGAGAACAAAGGGTGAGTCAGTTTTTCCAGATCCATCCCGATAACCCGCAGCATCGATTGATTGCACAAGCGGCAGATTTGCTTCGCCAAGGTGGCGTAGTGGTGTATCCAACTGATTCGGGGTACGCATTAGGCTGCCAACTGCAAAACAAAGATGCAGTTGAGCAAATATTGCGGATACGGCAATTGGGTAGCGAACATAACTTTACCTTAATGTGCCGAGATTTATCGGAGTTATCGGTGTATTCGAAAGTGGGTAACCAAGCGTTCCGTTTGATAAAAAACAATACTCCGGGGCCATACACCTTTGTACTGAAGGCAACCAAAGAAGTGCCGAAGCGGTTAATGAACCCGAAGCGTAAAACCATTGGCTTGCGGGTGCCGAATAATCCGATTGCGCAGGCCCTTCTGGCAGAGCTCAATGAACCGATGATGTCCACCACATTGATTTTCCCAGGGGATGAGTTTGCCGAGCCAGATCCATATGAAATTCGTATGCGCTTGGAGAAGCAGGTAGATCTTATAATTGATGGTGGCCATTTAATGGAAAAACCAACTACTGTTGTGGATATGGTAGATGATGAGATTGCCATTATTCGATTGGGTGAAGGTGACCCTAGCCCATTTGCATAAGAACTGTTAGAACATGCAAATTGGTATTTATACTTCAGGATAGGAAGCGATTATTTGGAACCCGAACAGGTAGCTGAACAGCAATCATTACCGCTAGGTTTCGTGCGGGGGGAACCGGTGTTTGAACAACCGGAAGATTTGTATATCCCGCCGGAAGCGCTTGAGTTAATGCTAGACCTGTTTTCGGGCCCGATGGATTTATTGTTGTATCTGATTCGTAAACAAAAAATGGATATTCTCGATTTGCCTATTTTAAAGGTAACCGAGCAATACATGGTTTACGTGGAGATGATGCGGGAGTTAAAGCTAGAATTAGCTGCTGATTATTTGTTGATGGCGGCTATGCTGGCGGAAATTAAAAGCCGCATGCTATTGCCGAAAATAGCCGCAGACGACGATGAAGAAGATGATCCGCGCGCTGAGCTAGTGCGGCGCTTAAAGGAATACGAAATTGTGCGTGCCGGCGCTGGGCAACTTGATCAGCAGCCGCAGGAAGAACGCGATTTCTTCGTGGCCAATGCAACTACAGATGCGCGGGAATTGGCTGGGCAAGCACCTGCCGAAGTAGGTGTAGATGAGCTTGCTGCGGCCTTATTGAAGGTAATGCAGTTGGTAGATGTGCAAGCCCATCACCAAGTGCAGCGAGAAACGCTTTCTACACGGGAGCGCATGAGCCGAATTATGGAAGCGCTGCAAGTTCAGCAGCGGGTAGAATTTGCTACGTTATTTAGCCCTGAAGAAGGGCGTAGTGGCGTGGTAGTGAGCTTTTTAGCTATTTTAGAGTTGAATAAAGAAGGGTTGATTGCCCTTGTGCAAGCGGATGGCTTTTCGCAGATTTATGTTACCCGCAACATGAACACCACGAACAACAATGGCACTAGCAATGGTACGAATGAGGCTGAGGAATTGTTAGCATGATTTCTGATAAACAGTTGAAGCAGCTTGTGGAAGCGGCAATTTTTGCTGGCGAAGATGCAACTACCATTGACCAGTTGTTAGGTGGGGTGTTGGCGAACTTTCGGTTGAATCGGCCGCGCATTCGGCAAGTGCTTGATGAGCTTAAAGAAGATTACCGTGAACGCGGTATTGAACTTGTTGAAGTAGCATCGGGCTATCGTTTTCAAACGCGGCCAGAGCTTGGCCCTGCATTGGTGCAAATGTGGCCGGATCGAGCGCCACGATATTCCGCCGCCTTGTTAGAAACCTTAGCCCTGATTGCCTGGCGGCAGCCGGTAACACGCGGTGAAATTGAGGCAGTGCGCGGGGTATCGGTAAGTACGCAAATTATGAAAACCTTGCAAGAGCGAGGTTGGGTGAAAATCGTTGGGCATAAAGAAGTTCCGGGAAGGCCTGCGCTGTATGCCACTACAAAAGCGTTTTTAGATTATTTTTCGTTACAATCTGTAGCAGATTTACCGGCCTTGGCAGTGCCTCGTCCGGAACTTGAAGAAACCTTCGAGTTACTTAGCGCAGAACCATTAGACACGCGGGAGCGTGACGCAGAAGAGGAAAATGAATAGTGAAAGACACCGAAAAGTTACAAAAGATTTTAGCCCGTTCTGGTTACGGCTCGCGCCGAGAATTGGAAACAATGATTACCGCCGGGCGTATTCGGGTTGATGATCATGTAGCAACACTGGGTGAGCGGGTAACTGCGAGCTCGGTGATTAGTATTGATGGCCATAAGGCCACCGTGCGTAATGAAGAAGATATGCCATGCCGGGTGTTGGTGTACCACAAGCCTGAAGGTGAGTTAGTAACGCGCAAAGATCCTGAGGGCCGCGCCACAGTTTACGAGCGTATGCCGTTTATTGCCAATGGCCGCTGGATTGCGGTAGGCCGGTTAGATATTAACACCTCGGGTATGTTGTTAATGACCACCGACGGTGAGCTGGCGAATCGGTTAATGCACCCTAGTTACGAAGTAGAACGCGAATACGCGGTGCGGGTGTTTGGCGAAGTAGGTGAAGCTAAAATCCAGAAATTGTTGAAGGGCGTGCAACTTGAAGATGGCATGGCCAAATTTAAGAAAATTTTACGCCGCGGTGGTGAGGGTATGAATCAGTGGTTTCATGTGATTCTTACCGAAGGCCGCAATCGTGAAGTACGCCGGCTCTGGGAATCCCAAGGTTTAATTGTGAATCGTTTGATTCGTGTGCGCATCGGTGATTTGCACCTGCCCAAAGGCTTGGTACAAGGTGGCTGGATGGAATTACAAGCGCCGGAAGTAAACTATTTGCGAAAATTGGTACAGATGCCAATGGTGGAATCTGCGGTGGTAGTAAGTGATACGGATCAAGAACGGCAAATGCGGCAAGCACGCCGAGCGGGTAATAAGCACCGCCAAGAAATGCAGCAACGCGCCAAAGAGAGCCGCAAGCGCAAGCCTGGCGGCAAGCCAGGTGCTGGTAAAGCGGGTACTAACAATGCCAATGCGAAAAAGCGGCGGCCGAAGAAACGCCCACAACGTCAGCATCAAGGCGGCAGTTAACGTATGAATGTAGTAACGGGAAATGGCACTGTGCAGCTTCATGCAGAAGCAGATGCTGTACCAACCTTACAAACCGAATGGGATGTAACCCGCAGCGTGTGGTTGCGCTGGCCATATCGCAGCGAGATTTGGCCGCAACATGCCTTAGGTGAAGTATTACAACCGGAAGAATTCACGCCAGTGCAGCAAGATATGCTGGCGCTACTTAATGTATTGGCAAGCCAAACAGTGCCGGTAGATCTGCAAGTTGCGGCTAGCGCTAATGCGCAAGTAGCAACGGTGATTGCGCAGTTACAGCAACAATACCAAGGGTGGCAGTGTAAGCTGCACGTGCTGGATTACGCTGATATTTGGTTGCGTGATTGTGCTCCCTTTGTGCTACGAACTGCAACACCAAGCGCATGGCATTTTGGTTTTGATGGTTGGGGCGGCATTGATGATCAATATCAGCATGATGTTGCGGCGCGCAATTGGTTAAGTAACTACCTTGATTTGCGTATTGAAAACGCGGCCATGGTGCTGGAAGGTGGTGCCCTGCACCACGATGGCGAAGGCACTGCATTGGCATGCTCGGGCAGTATTTTGTTTCGGCCGGGTAATGATGGTGTAACTGCTGCGCAATTGCGGCAGCAGCTACAACAGAGCTTTGCGATTCAGCAAGTGCATATGTTACCGGGCAAGCTGGCAGCCGATGAAACGGGTGGGCACATCGACAATATGGCGGCATTTTTGGCACCTACCAAGGTAGTAGTGGCTTATACCGATGATGCGAGCCATCCAGATTATGCTACGTGCCGCCGAGTTCTTGATTATTTGGAGCATGCGCGAGATGGCAAAGGCCGCGCCTTCACCGTGTATAAATTACCCTTACCGCGGGCACCGCGTTTAAGTGCTGGCGAAGCGATTACCATTACGCAACGGCCGGGAGTGCGCAGGCGTATTGCCGGCATGCCGTTGATGGCCAGTTATGTGAATTTCTTGCGGATTAATTGTGTGCTGCCGGTGAGCGAATCGGCAAAGGCTGAGGTAGAGGTTAAATCTGTAGTATCGCCAGAAACCTGTAAATTAATCGTAATGCCTGAGTTTGGGCTGCCTAGCGATGAGGTGGCGCGGAACTTGATGGCCAAGTGGCTGCCTGATTACCAGGTAATTAGTGTGCCAGCGCGAGCCTTGTTAGTAGGCGGCGGCGGTTGGCATTGTGCAAGTTTTTGTTATTAATGAGGGAATATCAATGCGCAATTATACGGTGATTTTAGCGGCGGCTACGGCATTATTGGTAAGTGGTTGCTCGGTTAGCATGCATGATACGCAGCGCGTAAACGTAGTAGCAGATACCATTCAAGTTGAGGCGCAGGGTGAAGCATTCGGTGTGCCAGATCAGGCGAGTATGCGGTTTGTGGTGAGTGAGCTTGGTGATGATGCGGCCTTATTAAAACGCACGGTTGATACTACTACGGAGAATTTCCTTACCTTACTCGATAGTTTTGGTGTGGAACGCAAGGATGTAGATTCATGGCAAATTAATGTGCAACCACGCTACGAATATCGTGATGGAGCCTCACACTTTGTAGGCTACGAAGTATCTCGGCAGATCAATGTGCGCCTTCAAGATTTGCGCTTATTTGATCAAGTAGTGGATAGCGCGCTGAGCGAAAATATTGGCCGCGTGCAACAAGTGCTTTTTGAAATTAGCGATCCCTCACCGCTGTATTCCGAAGCGCGCAGTGCGGCGATGCAACAAGCACGGCAAAAAGCGAATGAACTTGCTGCAGCAAGCAACCGTAGCATTGCGCGAGTGCAAACAGTAGTTGAGTTCGGCTCTGCGCCAGCGCACAGTGAAAATGTTATGAGGATGCGTTCACCCATGGCTGATAGTGTTACAGAACCTGGCCAACAAGCTATGTTAGTGCGGGTGCAAGTAACCTTTGTGCTAGCGAAGTAAGCTGAGTAGTAAAGCATGTTGCAAGGCAAACCGAAGCCACCAAAAGATCCAGAAGATGAACGAGCAATAGAGTTTCGCGCCGTAGATCTGCTCAGCCGCCGCGAACATAGCGCGGCTGAGTTACGGCGCAAGCTAGTGCATAAGGGGTTTGCTGTTGAGGCGGTAAATGCTGTGCTGAAGCGCCTGCAGGAACGGCAATGGCAATCCAATGAGCGCTTTGCGGAAAGCTTTTTTCGCCAGCGGGTGGAGCAAGGGTACGGGCCGTTACGAATTCGCATGGAAATGAGCCAAAAAGGCTTAAACGACTTGGAAATTGAGGCGGTGTTTACTGATTTCGCACCTGATTGGCGAGAACTAGCCAAGCATCGCTATCAACGGCGGTTTGGCGATGCCAATGGCAACATTGCCAAACTGCAGCAACTTGAAGCAAAAGAACGCGCCAAACGACAGCGCTTTTTAGCTCAACGCGGTTTTACCGCAGAGCAGGTGTACGCAGCGATTGGTGCTGCAGAAGATGATGACAACGCGGCTGTTTTCTAACAGTTTGCTGTGCTAATCTAAGCCCCTTTATTTTTTCCTGAACACCCCATATGTATAGTGGTAAGCACGCTTAATCACCCAAGGCAGGATTGTATTTATGAGTATGACAAGCGCTGAAATTCGCTCGGCTTTTTTAGATTTCTTTGCTCAACGCGGCCATCAGGTTGTGCAGAGCTCTTCGTTAATTCCCGGTAACGATGCAACTCTCCTGTTTACCAATGCCGGCATGGTGCCATTTAAAGACGTATTCTTGGGTACTGATAAGCGTGATTATGCCCGCGCTACCAGCTCACAACGCTGCGTGCGAGCGGGTGGTAAGCATAATGATTTAGAAAATGTAGGTTATACGGCTCGCCATCACACGTTTTTCGAAATGTTAGGCAACTTCAGTTTTGGTGACTACTTCAAACGCGAAGCAATTCAATACGCGTGGCAGTTCTTAACCGAAGAGCTAAAGCTACCGAAAGAGAAGCTGTGGGTAACGGTATTTGAAGAAGATGACGAAGCCTATGATATTTGGGCGCAAGAAATGCAGGTGCCGGAAGCGCGTATTAGCCGTATTGGTGCGAAGGATAACTTTTGGCAAATGGGTGATACAGGCCCATGCGGCCCGTGTTCAGAAATATTTTATGATCATGGTGAAGATGTTTGGGGTGGGCCTCCGGGTACGCCAGAGGAAGATGGCGACCGTTATATCGAAATCTGGAATTTGGTGTTTATGCAGTATAACCGCCAGGCCGATGGCACCATGGAACCGTTACCAAAGCCTTCAGTAGATACTGGCATGGGTTTAGAGCGTATTGCTGCGGTAATGCAGAACGTACATTCAAACTATGAAACTGATACCTTTGTGGCGCTGATAAAAACGGCAGCTAAGGCGGTGGGTACCGATGATTTAAGTGCGCAATCATTGCGGGTAATTGCTGATCATATTCGCTCATGTTCATTCTTGATCGCGGACGGTGTGTTACCAAGCAATGAAGGTCGCGGATATGTGTTGCGCCGTATTATTCGTAGAGCGGTGCGCCATGGTTCCAAGCTAGGCGCTACGGGTGCGTTTTTCCACAAGTTGGTAGCACCGCTAGTAGCGTTGATGGGCGAAGCGTTTCCTGAGCTTGCAAGTGCGCAAGGGCGTATTGAACAAGCGCTGTTGCAAGAAGAGCAGCAATTTGCACGTACACTACAGCGCGGCATGAGCTTATTGGAAGATGAATTAACAACGCTTACGGAAGGCGCTGAATTAACCGGTGATGTAGCGTTCAAATTGTACGATACCTATGGCTTTCCGTTCGATTTAACGGCGGATATTTTACGCGAGCGTGGCTTTGCCGTAGATCAGGCGGGCTTTGATGCAGCAATGGCGGAACAGCGGGCGCGTGCGCAGCAAGCTTCGCAGTTCGGAGCTGATTACAATGATCGTATTACTGCGGCCACGGTTTCTGAATTTAGCGGCTATACTGAATATGAAAATACCGCAACGATCACGGAAATCTTTGTTGCAGGTGAAGCGGTAAACTCAGTTGCTGCTGGGGAAACCGCGATTGTGGTTTTGGATAATACTGCATTTTACGCTGAAAGTGGCGGCCAGGTAGGCGATGTAGGTGTATTTGAAGTGGCTGGCGAGCCCGTTTACACCGTTACCGATACACAGTATTTAGGTAAAGCGATTGGCCACCATGGTGTGGCGGATGCCACCTTAAAGGTTGGCGATAGCATTCTAGCAGTAGTAGATGATGAACGCCGTTGGGCGGTTCGCCGTAATCATTCGGCAACCCACTTGTTGCATGCGGCGTTGCGGAATGTATTAGGTGAGCATGTAAATCAAAAAGGCTCGTTGGTAGATGATCAGCGGTTACGATTTGATTTTGCCCATCCGCAGGCTGTAACCGCTGCAGAATTGCAAGCGATTGAAGCACAAGTGAATGAACAGATTTATCTGAATACACCACTAACTACAGCGGTGATGCCGATTGCGGAAGCACAAGCTCGCGGCGCCATGGCGTTGTTCGGGGAAAAGTATGACGATAACGTGCGTGTAGTAGCTATGGGTGAGTACTCATTAGAGCTTTGTGGCGGAACTCATGTAGAGCGAACGGGTGACATTGGTTCGCTGAGAATCGTTGCTGAAGCAGGCATCGCTTCTGGTGTGCGCCGAATTGAAGCGGTAACCGGTGCAGGTGCAATTGCTTTTACGCAAGGGCAGCAGCAGCGCTTGTTGAGTGCTGCCAGTTTATTGAAAAGTGATCCGGCAAATTTAGCAGAACGTATTGAGCAAACTTTGCAAAAACAAAAAGCGCTTGAGAAAGAACTTGCGGAAATGCAAAAGCAGCTTTCAGCGAATGCTGGCGCCTCGCTAATTGACAGTGCTGTTGTGATTCATGGTGCCAAAGCCATTATCGCTGAGGTAACGAATACAGAAGCCAAAGCGTTGCGCGAAATGGTTGATGATTTGAAGAACCGTTTGGGCGAGGGCATTGTGATGCTGGGCCTCAAACAAGATGGAAAAGTTAGCTTGATCGCAGGTGTAACGAATTCACTAACCAGTAAGGTAAAAGCTGGTGAATTGGTGAACTTTGTGGCGGCTCAAGTTGGCGGGAAAGGGGGCGGACGCCCTGATATGGCGCAAGCAGGTGGAAGCGAACCAGCCCAGCTTGAAGGAGCTCTGGCCAACGTTACTGCATGGCTTGAAGAGAAGCTAAGTTAACAAATTCCGTGATAGTAATGTGGTATCATCAATAACCATGATTTATACAGATGGTTATGTAGATTGTCATATCGAGAAAATTGCGTAAGTTGTTAATATAAATAACCCTTGTGGTAGTGTGGCAAGCTTGCTGTTCTACTTACGGCACTACTTGCTGCATCAAGTTGCTGCATCAAGTTGCTGCATCAAGGGTTTAATCTAAGGAGCAGGCAGATGCTAATATTAACGCGGCGTGTCGGAGAGACACTTATGATCGGTGACGATGTAACCGTTACTGTTTTAGGCGTAAAGGGAAACCAAGTACGCATCGGTGTCAATGCTCCGAAAGAAGTGTCGGTACATCGAGAAGAAATTTACATGCGAATTCAAGCGGAAAAAGATAACCCTTCTAGCGAAGAATAACGCAAAATCAGTTTTCAAAAGCTGGCTTT
>NZ_JBLRWZ010000021.1:0-45500 GCF_047920995.1 Aliidiomarina sp. | reverse complement strand
CTGTATAACATGGGTTACGCAGAGCTTCCGCGTGAGTAAGATGTGAATAGCCTATAATATCAACCCCCAGCCGTTGCTAACCAACGCTGGGGGTTTTTTATGTGGCCTATTTAGTTAGGTTATTTAGTTAGGTAAGGCCACAAAAGCGCCGCGATTTCGTTGCGCAACAGCTTTCATAAACGCGGCAAATTGCTCGGCGTTGCCATAGCGTTGGCGGTGGAAGCCCACGCCATGAATACGCCACCGGGCTTTGCCGTTGGCGGTTAGATTTAAATTGGTGATTTCCAGTACGATATCATCGAGGGTGCCGAGGCGGAAATCATCACCGAACACATACATACTCACCTTTCCCTGTTGATTACGATACAGCTGCAGCGCGCGTTTCATGCCTACTTCTGGGGCACTTCCACCGCCACGAAAGTTTTGTAAGCCCGCGATAGCTCTACGGCGCATACTCTCGGAATCGTTTAACCAACGCCCTGCTTGCGCGCTACCAAACATGAAATCCCCATCAGCCGACATAATTTGAAAGCCCTTTAACTGTGGGTGATTCTTGATGATATCGGCTACAACGCTGGTTACCTGTTGCCAACCTCGGCCAAGTGCCATGGAACCCGAGGTATCGATCACAAAAATCACATATTCAGCATCGGTAGGAATACCACCCACATTATCGGATGGTTGTTCCGGAACGCTAGTAGCATTAATGCGCGCCTGTTCAAGGCGTACTTGTTCTCGTAGCGATTGTGCTTGTGCTTGCAGCCGCGCAACACTCTCTTGCGCCCGCGGTATTGATGCTTCCAGCGCTTGTTCTGCGTTTATCGTATGCGCTGCTTGAGCTTCCGCTGCAGATAAGGTTTCTTGCTTGGCGGTAAGTTCATCACTAAGTGCATCAACCCTACTTTGTACCGCTAACAATTGCTCGATGCGCACAATTACTTCATCGGCAGAGAGATCGGCGGGCACTTCATTATTCTTCGCCAACAGTACCAGCAGCACCACGGCTCCGAATGCACAAGCAATGATATCCAAAAAGGAGAGGTTAAAAATCTCGATAGGAGGCCGTTTAATTCTCCGGTTCAGGCGGTTACGCGTACTCATTGTGGCCATCCTTCAGCAGGTACGAGTAAGCGCCCCTGCGTTGCATTGGTCCACTCCCAGTATATGGATGGTGCGTAGGGGTCGCCTTCAAGCGGCAATAAAATCACATTCATGCGGAAGCGTTGCGAAATACGGCTAATGGTAGCCACCGTAAGTTGCTGGCGGCAATCTGAACTAATGGTTCGCGATCGTGTGGCAACCGCGCGACAACGCAAGTTTAAGCCATCTCCCAAGGTTGGCAAGCCATCGGTAATCAAATATACATCGGTGATATTTGGGTTCGCTTGCAAAAGCTTATCCATACCCGCTTGCAGATTTGTGCCGCCATCTGGCGTTACCCGCTCAATATCGCGGGCAATTGCTTGCATGGCATTGCCATCCTGGGCGGCATTAATGCGATTTTGCCCCAGTACTTCGGCAGCTTCGGAAAACGCCACCACGGTAACGTTCGCCGCTTCCGGAACGCGCGCCAACAGCCACTTGGCCGTTCGTGCTGTGCGTTGCCATTTCGGGCGTTGCTGGCGCTGGGCTGGGGTTAATGCCAACGAGCGCAGAATGGCAAGTAAGTTTTCATCCATCATCGATGCGGAGCGATCTAGCAGAATACCAATTTGGCGGCCTTCTACCAACATGCCGGTAATGTAGTTTTCTTCACCTGCGCCAGCTAGCTCAATGGTGGAATCGGGCGTTTCAATTTGGGCTAAGGCACTCAGCTCTTCCTGTAGTTCAGCGATCGCCGCAATTTGCTCGGAAACTGCTTGCAGCAATATTTGCTGTTGCTGCAATTGCTCTTGCTGGGCCCGCTCTGAAAGTTGCTGTTCTGTTTGGGTGAGTTGAATATCGTTAATAATCGAACTGATTACATCATCAATTTCTTGTTCCGCAGCGGAGGCGGCGGAAAGTTCGGCTTCTAGGCGTGCTAGCTCATCGCTTGGATCAATGCGGGCAGCGTAGAAATCAAGCAAGATAAAGATCAGAATTACGGCACCAAGGCCACATGCCATTACATCAATGAATGACATGTTGAAACCATCGCTAGAGCGGCGCCGCAGTTTCATTACTAGTTACCGATGCAAATGGGCAAGTAAGCTCTTCTCGCATGAGCTTTGAATGTTCAGCACCATAGTATCTTGGCGGCTGTTGAGTAAATGCATTAAATACATCAGCACCAGTGAAATCAGTAGTGCCACCAAGGTAGAGTTAAAGGCTAAACCAAGCGAGGCGGTCATGCCGGAAATATCGCCTGCTAGCGCTTCATCAGCTTGCGCTAATGCTTGGCCAATGCCGCGCACAGTGCCCACGAAGCCTATGCTGGGAATAGCCCAAATCATGTAGCGAATCATATTGTTGCCGGTTTCTAGCTGCGAGGCGACATTATCCACCGAAGCCGCAATCGCATCGGCGGCATGTTGCACGTTACCGGTGTGTTTGAAGCGGCGAATACACATAATCCATGTTGCTAAGGCTGGGTTATCGCGGTACTTGGAGCTTTCCAGTTCGGTGAGGGCGGCATTCACATTCAGTGGTTCATTTTTATCATGGCTTTGCAGAAAATCACGATTGTAAATGGTTTCTTCATCTACCAATCGCCAAATTTTGTAACCCATTAAAAAAATGGTAACCAGCATCAGAGAAATACATACTTGCTGTTCGAAACCGCTGAGAACTACCCAAATTGAACCTACCGAAAGCGTACCTTCTTGCGCTACAACTTGGCTTGCCGCAGGGCGAATTACGCCAGCATACAATAATTGCACGAGCGTAAATGCGATTAACACGGCCAAGCTGCTCACCAGAACCCCTGGGTTCATTGTGGCGCTTTTATTCTTAATTTCCATGCCCTGCTCCTTAAGTTGGGTACGTGATGATTCCGTTATATATTGATCGGAAAATCTTGTGGTGCATCGAGCGATACAAAATAGGCTGCTGCCGTGGCTGTAGCGAGTAGTAGCACAATGCCGATAATAATTGCTGTACGTTTCTTCATGTTAATCTCCTGCTTGGTGGTACCGAGCTACGCGGAAGCCTACATCGGGAGCGGGATCATTGCCCTGATAACGAACGCTAGCTCGCAGCAATGGCAGTTGTCCGGTTAGGTACGATGCCCCTTTAATCACATGGCCACGGCCAGAATCTGGGCCCAAGTAATCGATTTGTGCAGGAATCGTAGCGCCGCTTGCCGGCAACAAATAAGCATCATGCACCCACTCGCGCACATTACCATCTAAATCATAGAAGCCATTGCGGTCGGCACGATAACTGGCAACCGGCGCTACGCCTTTGTGATCATCTTCATAATCGCGGAAGAAAAAGGGCTGCTCGCCCTGCAGTTCTTTGTCGGCAAAGTTGGCTTGGCGATCGCGTAATACTGCTTGATTACCCCAAATATAAGCCGTGCGAGCTGCTCGGCGGAAGTGCTTGGCGATGAATTCCCACTCCGCTTCACTGGGTAGCCGATAGCCTCGTGATGCTCGGCGAATGCCAGTAACTTGATTGCCTTGAATAAGATAAAACGGCATTAACCCTTCTTGCTCGCTTAACCAATTGGTGAAACGAACGGCATCGAGCCAGCTAATATTGGTAATCGGTAAATTACTTTCCCTGTTGCCTTGGCCTGTAAAGCGGGCGTACTGCCCTTCGGTAACATGGGTAGCGGATATCCACACATCACGGGTGAAGCTAACCTCGCGTTGCACTTCGTTACGTTGCCTACCGCTCTCTCCTAACGGCGAGCCCATAGTGAAGCTATCAAGCTCTACAGGAATGAGTTGCATACCAATGCTGTTGGCAAATAAAGGTCGGCCTTCTTGTCTACGGGCATCAAATTCGGGAATTAATTCGATGTGGCTGCGCGTTACGTTATTTGCTTCTGGCGTAACCGTTACCGTTGCACTGCGATAATAGGGGCGCTGTAGCTGAATAGTTTGGGGTAATGTTTGTACCCGTTGGGCAAGGGGCGTTTCGCCCTGGGATTGGCCATTAATAGTGGCTTGTGCAGGCACGTTCGATGAAACGTGCAGCTCACCAAATTCCGGTGCTAAGTTGAAACGCACGGTTTGCTGCGCGCCGGGGCTAAGCTCTAGGCGCTGCGTTGCAGATACATAGCCGGGCTTGGTGTAGCGGATGTTCAGCGTTTCATTCGCATTCACACGAAATAACGATGGCTCTGTTATCGGCGCGCCATTTACGGTAAGTACGCCACTGCTAGGCTGCAGTTCAGCGGTTAAAGTAGCCCCGAGTAACTGCATATTATATCGGCGGCTATCAAGCGGTTGGCGTTCGGTAATTTCTAAGGTATCCGCTATGGGTTCAAAACCAGATGCGCTCACCGTAACGGCATAACTACCGCCATCACGCTCTAATGTGAGTGGCGTATTACCTACCGCTTCACCGTTAATCAGTACTTCCGCGCCAGCGGGCACGCTCTCGATCTGCAACATGCCAGATACGGGGGTAAGATTAAAGTGGTGGTTTAGCTGTTGGCCTTTCTCGGCAAGAATTGTGGCATGTTCAGCAATGAAATGTGGGTGGGATAGGGTTAGTTGATACTCCCCTTCGGGCAACTCGGTAACAAGTTGCTCGCCCTGCACCGCCATACCGCCATCGATAAGCCAGCGGCTTTCAGTTCGGCTTGGGGTACTTGTAGCGGTAAGTAAGGCCGGTAAAGGCTCTAGCGTAATCGTAACGTTGTTCGCAGAATTGCGATTTAGCGTGGCTTGCCCCGGTTTATATAATGGCGCTCGCGCCTCTACTGTTACTTGGCCGCCAAAAGTGTATAGGGAAGAGCCGATCATGAACCCCGCTCCGGAAACTCGTTGAATGCTTGATTCCACTCGGGCATCAGCCGGCTCAATGGCAATCGCATAACCGCGAATTATGAGCAACCAAGCAAGATATAACAGCATCCCACCAATCAACGCGAACATGCTTACGGCCACCAATACACGATGTTTTTTACGGCCGCTATCGATGTCGGCATCAATGCCGTTATGATTCTGCTGCGCTGGCTCGGCCGGCGGTGGTGAATTAGATTCGCTCATCAGCAGCCAACCTTACTTCAATAGGAGTTTCTGATTGCGTAACAGTAACTGTAACGATTTTGGAGCGATACCCGGAACGGCGCCCCTCAAATTGGTACACGCCAGGCTTCAATTGGAACTGGTATTCAGCATGAGTGCCCACATTGCCCACGCCAAGTACGCGCACAAAAGTTTGATTATCACTGATTAAAAGAACATCGATCGGTGTATTGGCTACTTCAATTACGTTTTCCAGCTCTGCTACTGCGGCAGCCAACTTACCACTTAGGCTAGTAAAAACGCGCGCAGAAAGCAGCAGTTGCTCGGCATTTTGTAGCACCGTGAGATCACTTAGCCGGCTCGGTTGTGAGCTGTAGCGGTTTACCGCAGATTGCATTTGGGTAATGGTTTGGCCGAGCTCTAGTGCGCGCTGTGAAGGTTCATGGGAAGGGTGCTTTTGTAAGGCATTATTCGCAACCATCACTACTGTAGGCCACTCATCGGCAGCTTGAAATACGTTTAATTGCTGTTCAATCGCCTGTAATTCTAACGCAGTACGCTCGGTTTGAATGCGCATGCGTAAATTGTTTACTTCGCTGCGATTACTAAAGAGCTGGCTGGCTTGATTAAGCGCGCTTTCGGCTTGATTTAGTTGGCCACTATCAAGAAATCTGATGGCGCGTGCAATTGCCGCTGCATAGGCTTGCTCGTTTAGCTGCTGCTCAACATCACGCAACGCTTCCTTCGCTTCCTCGTGCTCTGAATCAAGCAGTAGAACTTGTTGTAAGGCATCTTGCTGCTTTGGCAAATCTTTCTCCACCATGGCAATTTGCACTTGGCGCATTAAATCGGCCACATCGTCGAATACATCGATACGGTTTTGCAGGGCTAGGGCGGGAGAATAATCAGGATTAAGGCGCAACGATTGTTGGTTTGCTTGTTGTGCTGAATCTATATCGCCCGCATTGAACGCTTGCTGTGCGCGGGTATAGGCATCTTGGTAGGCACTTTGGTGCTCTTGCTGGGCCCGCGAAAGTTGCTGTTGAATGCTATGTAAATGCTCGAGTGCCTCGGCATAATGGGTGCTCGTATAGGCAACAAGTGCTTCATCTAGCAGCTCTTGTAGTTCGGTGTATTGTGCATCTAAATACGCTTTAAATGCGGGCTGGTCATTTACTGCGTTTAATTGTTGCCGGGTTCCGCTAAGAGCGGCTTGTGCTTGCTCTCGTAAGGCTGCGTTCGTTTCACTATCTACTGCAACTGTGGGGCGCTCGGTGATGGCGCTGCCATTGTGGGCATCATCTGCCATGCCACTGAATATCGCCTTACCGCCAATATACAGCAACGTAAATAGCACGATGCTTACCGCAATAACGATACTTACTGTTTTGAATTGAGCGCGTTTTTTCTCTTTATCACGCGCAATGGTGTTATCAAATTCACTCACAATTAAACCCTAGTGTAGTTTGGCCGCGCTATATAGAGCAGTGTACTTAAATTAGCAGCATTTACAGTTGCGTGTCTGGCGTTTCTTCAAGCTCATAAATCGACTGTAATTGTGCTCGTAACTGGATATATTGCTCTCGTGCGGAACCTTCGAGTTCAATTTGTTGATTGTAAAACTCAATCACTTGCGGTGTTACTTGGATATCCAAGTTTTGCCCCATCTCGCTCAGTTGTTGGCGCTGAAAGCGGAGGTTTTGGTTGTTCTCAATAACCCCGGTGAGGTTGTACAGCGAGGTGGCTGCCAGAACCAGAGAACCAATTTCCCCTGCTGCTGATCCCGAGTTGCGGGCAAGCAATACGGCGCCTACCCCTGCAAATAAAGCCGCCACTTGCCGATTCGCCCGGCTTTCTCGCTCACGGCGAATAGCTGCAGCCACTGGCAGTGTTTCGCGATGGTAATCTAAGTAGCTATCGTTACTATCGGCATAATAAAGCTCATAGTTACCCTGCAAGCTATCAATAAACGCGCGATCTTCTTCACGAATAGCGCGAATACGCTGCAGCATAGGATCTTCGTCTGCTGGATAGCCATCAACAGCAAAGCGCGGGCCATTGCGAGTAGAACGTTGGCTCAGGTATGTTGCCATGGCTTCGGGGCTGTAAACTGCGGCATAACGCAGTTCAGATACGCGCTGAATGGCAATTTTTTCTTCATCGGAGCGCTCATTGAGTAAATCATACACGTAGCTAGCAATGCTGTTAAAAACAGGCTCGTAAGCATTGTTACCTTGATTAAAGGCATCTCGATAAAACCCTTCGTGAACACGGTAACTAAACTCTTTTTCGCCCCAAACCCGATTGGTGGCATCTAGCACGCGAATCATTAGCGTTACTACTTCAGTATCAGAGTGCTTAATTTCACCAAGCACATAAACATCAGCAGATGCTGAAGAATCGGGCGTAACATTAATCGATTCAAACGCATTAGTTTGTTCTAGCGCACGCTTGGTATCTACCGCAAAACGGTTCGCTTCTAGCCGGCGCACTTGCGGCCAAATATCCTTTTCTTGAATTTTTGCATAATCTAAATTACCGCTGCTATCTATTGGTAGCCCAGGATCAAACACTGGAACTACTAAGTTCAAATATACATCCGAGGTGTAGTTGTAGTTCCGTGCAGGGGCTTGGAAAGACGAATTACTAGTAGGAGAAGTAGTGCTTGGCCCTACCGTGGGCACGTTAGTACGATTCGTTGTTGCACAGGCACTAAGCGCGAACGCCGTGAATGCAAGCACAACAAACTTAAGTGAGTTAATCCGTGAACCTTTAGTGTGCACTATCTTCATGAAATATTCCTTGTTCTCATCGTTCGCAATTCAATACTAACAGCCATACTCTTTGGCTAGCGATTGGAAATGCTCTTTTTCTTTATCAGTAGTAGCTGATTCTAGGCCTGCACGAATGGCATCGCAAACACTGCTGCTGCCACCTTGGCGTTGTCCTCGCACATGCGGTTGCGATGGTGCCGTTGGGCTCTCTGTTTGTTCTTCTGTGGCGCTTGCATCTTCACTATTCACGCTTTCCGCTACAGCTTGCTCGATTCCAGTTGTTTCAGCGCCAGCAGTAGAGCCCGCCGGAGGCGAAGATGCTTCGCTTAAGCGTTCACGATTATTTTCTAGTGCCGCCTCAATACAGCGCTCATAGTTACTTAAATTGCTTTTGATATCCGTATCCATCATCCGAATACGTTCTGCGCGGGTAAGCTCTTCTCGCCCGCGAGAATCAAATAATAAGTGTGAACAATCAGAGAAAAACACATGCTGCAGCGGCGCTGCAGTATCGCTTTGGTTGGCATTCGTTGCGGCGGAACCTGCGAGCAATGCTAGCATTACCACATTTGTTGCATGGCGACGCAAGCTTTGCAGTGCAAGGCCCTTTGTTACAACATAATCAGTTGTGCTGATCTGTTTCATCGCCATACTCCTAATCATTTACGCGCAGCAAAACTAGATACGCGCTCAATAACTTTGATGCGGTTTCCTGCAAATAGTTTCATTCTTCGAGCTTATCTTGGGTGCGCAAAGCAAAATCACTGGCGGCATGGCGCTCGTGTAGTTGCTCATGAGGTTCACCCCAAGCTCTATTTACCATACGCCCGCGCTGCACGGCTGGGCGTTGCGCGATGTCATCGGTCCAACGTATTACATGTTGATACTCGTGTGCGGCGATAAACTCAGCTGCTTCGTATACCTCATTTTTAATTAAGGCGCCGTACCAAGGCCAAATGGCCATATCGGCAATGGTATATTCATCACCAGCCATGAAACGATGCTTCGCTAAATGCTTATCAAGCACATCGAGCTGGCGCTTTATTTCCATAGTATAGCGGTTAATGGGGTATTCGTATTTTTCTGGGGCGTAGGCATAGAAGTGGCCGAAGCCGCCGCCTAAAATTGGTGCGCTACCCATTTGCCAGAACAACCAGTTCAAACACTCGGTTCGCTGCGCTGGCGCAGTAGGAATAAAGGCACCGAATTTCTCGGCTAAATAGAGCATCATAGAGCCCGATTCAAACAACCGAGTTGGCGGCGAAGTGCTATTATCCAGTAGCGCTGGAATTTTCGAGTTTGGATTTACTGCCACAAAACCAGAACTAAACTGCTCGCCTTCCATAATGTTAATCAACCACGCATCATATTCGGCCTCGGCAAAACCAGCTTCGAGCAACTCCTCCAGCAAAATGGTAACTTTTACGCCATTCGGGGTGGCCAGTGAATAGAGTTGCAAAGGGTGCTTCCCCATCGGTAATGCTTTCTCATGGGTAGCTCCAGATACCGGGCGATTAATATTGGCAAACTTACCGCCGCTGCCTTGCTCCCATTGCCATATTTTTGGCGGTGTATAGGTATCGTTTGGCATCAAAAACCTCGCTTATGTTAAAGTGTACCCACTATTACATAAATTACTTACGTAACACTATGCAAATATGGTTGTAGTTTTATGGCAAAACCAAGAAAAAAGCTGCCTTCGCGCGCGGTGGATATTTTTTGCGCGCAATGTAAAGCCAAGTTGTTTAAATATCGAAAAGGCGGCAAAGGTGCTTTGGTAAAGTGTTTTCTTGAGCGCATTACTGAGAATTATACCAATACACCATGCCACTGCCCTAGCTGTGGGCAAGAGTTCGCTCGGGAAACAATGATTCGGGGAACGCCAGCATACAAAATGATCGGTGGTAAAGTTACCCATAAGTAAGCAACATTTAGAAATAAAAAATGCGTGGCATTAGCACGGTTAGCTAGGTTTAATAATATAGATTAGTGCTACTAATCTATTTCTATAGTT
This sequence comes from Aliidiomarina sp., assembly GCF_047920995.1. Classification (NCBI taxonomy): domain Bacteria; kingdom Pseudomonadati; phylum Pseudomonadota; class Gammaproteobacteria; order Alteromonadales; family Idiomarinaceae; genus Aliidiomarina; species Aliidiomarina sp. Next base: position 35,592 of record NZ_JBLRWZ010000021.1, on the reverse strand, counting down.
TGCGTATTTGGCTCTTGTGATAGCAGGCGCCATTTGCTACTCGAGCGAATGATACTATCGCCGAATTCTAATACTAGCGGCTGATCTAAGGCGAGTTCAGAAGGATTTACAATAGGTGTTTTACTCCACACTTGTATGCGCAGTTTACCGTTAGCCACAGTTTCCAAATTGTATAGTGCTGGAACCCCGCGAATATCAATACGAGTGCCTTTGTAATTCACCTGAAACGTGCTTGGATTCGGGGTAAACATCACGCTACTAGAAAGGTTTTCGAAGCCATCTGCGCCAGGCGAAAAATGCAGGGGTAGCCTAAATTCATCTTCGTTAATATCTAGAGAAAGTATGATGGTTAGGTTGTAAGGGTATGTTTCTTCAACCGTTGAAAATCTTAGTGTTTCGTTAGGAGCCATACTCTCTGCTGCCTGAATGTAATCGTTTGCATTGTGGCGCTCAAGCAGCGCATTCATTTCTTGCATGGCTGTTTCGCCATCAATTTCAAATAGCGCAGCGGCAACGTTTAAGGGCGTGCTGCCTTCTTCGAGCTTAGTTCGCCAATAATACGAGGCGGGCGCATATTCGTTCAAAATATCAGTTAAAAAAGCGCCCGTTGCGTAGCTTGAAGTGCGAACATCATTACTATTTTCAAAGCGCGCCTGGAAATGGCGAAGAAAATCACCTAACTGGTTGCGCGAATGCTCTGCGTAGGCCGCTTGAATACCAACCCAATGCGCTGTGCCCTCAAGATGTTCAAAGCCAGCTAATAACTCGCCCACTTCGGGTGCTACAGCATGCTGAAACGCTACTCGAAAGGTAAGCCAATCTCGCACTAGCGTTTCGCTTTGCACTGCATGGGCTTTTTGCGCTAAAGAAAATTGGAAGCGAATTAAGCCGCGTATCATAGGGCTGCTAAAATAGCTCGGCTCTATAAACGATAACTGATGTAAATTTTTGAAATGTGTATCCTGATACCCGTGAAACGCTTCGTGCACCAACGTATCTAGCGTGTCACTGCGGTTATCCCCCATTCGTACCGCGGTAGCCCTTTGATTATTGGGTAATGGGTAATTGATGAAGAAAGCAAAATCGCTAGTATTCGGAAGGCGTTCGGTATAGTAGTAATAATTATCCTGTTCTGCGGAATACCCAGGAAGGGGCTCTCCGGTGGTGAAAATTAAGGTTTCACCCTCATTATTAAATACGATAAACGGTTCGCTCTCCGACCAGAATCCAGGCCATATCTGCGCAATTTGCGGTGATTGGCTTCGTATTTTCTCCGCTTCCTCGACCAACGCATGAGCCTTTTCGGGCAGATCAAAGGCTAATAACGGGCCGTGAAAGAAAAGCACTATGGCCGTTAAGCAGGAAGATATGATTGATTTCAAAGCGACACTCCCTAAAGCATTGGTTACTCTAGTTAGAGCATAATGTAGCCTATGCGCCGTGATTATTCATGTCAGAAATTGTAAAAAAATGCACACCTCCATTAACAGTTGCTAATGTAGCTGAGTGCGTTATGCTTTCTTTAATGCAACTAACGAGGTATGAAAATGAAAAATGCACAAGATTTAGTAATGGCAGCAAAAGCAAAGATTAGTGAAGTGGATGTGGCAAGCGCGGAGAGTGCTATTCAAGCAGCCGATGTGGTGATTGATGTGCGTGAGCCAGATGAATTTCATGCTGGGCACATTGCTGGCGCCATTAATGTTCCACGTGGAATGCTCGAATTTCGCTTGAGCGGCACACCGGAGTTGCAGGATCGCGATAAGAAAATCGTGGTGTACTGCAAAACTAGTGGGCGTGGCGCGCTTTCGGCGGTAGCGCTAAAAGAGATGGGCTACTTAAATGTGCTTTCTATTGCCGGAGGCTTTGATGCTTGGCTTGAAGCCGGCAAGCCTGCAGTAAAGCCAGAGCTACCTGATTTCGGTTAATAGCCCGAAATAGTGAGTTGAAATGTACTGAAAAAGCCAGCGTTGCTCGTATGAGTATCGCTGGCTTTTGCTTACTTAAAGCGAGATGCGAGAAAACCTAGAATTTAGCTATCGCACTCGCCAAGCCACTCTCCCGTTTGGTGGATGGTGATCATTTCGGGTTGGTCTTGCATGGCTACTACAGCATCAATAACAGCGTTGTAATTTTGCCGATCCACAATCGTGATTTCGCCAACACCTTCGGCTCCATCCGCTTCGCAGCTAAAATGCGTTTGATACACGTTATTGGCGCCATCTTTCGGGCTTAAGCTTTGGCTGCATCCTTCTTGCTGAGGCATGATGCCTGCATCAATTTCTTGTTGCGAGATACAAATTTCAGCACTACCGCCCACGTTGTCTAGAGATATGCCTTGCTGCGCTAGCATGTCTTCAAACATTTGTCGCTGAGCTTGCGGCATCGCCTCTAACTGCCGGCGAGCTTCGGCCATCGCTTCTTCATATAAACCGCTCTCGCTTTCTATGCGAAAGCTATGCTTCCATTTACCGGGCTCGATATCGAGTACCACCGGCTCATTAGCGTTTGCATTGAGGCCGGGATTCATAGCCACGAGCAGCGCGCCAATAACTAGCACTTTGGTAACGCTGAAAGCGTTTAGAATATTCATGTTTTTCCTCCTTGAGGTAACGATTCGGCAGTTGCAGCTTGCCTTACTTGTGATGCGGCTCGCCAACATCTGTGAGCCGCCTTAACTGTTCATTAGCTAATGAGTATTAGCTAAAAACGCATCACTTCATTGATAATTTGCGTAATCTTTTCTTTGTGTTGGTTATCTTTCAGCTCATCTTGGCTATCAAAGGCTTCAGAAGCCTTACCAAGTGCGAATTGCGTAGGGGCAACCCATAGGCTCAGTTTGGCCAACTGATCGCGCAGTGCTAACAGCGCCCGTAAGCCACCTAATGCGCCTGGTGATGCCGCTACAATACCCGCAACTTTACCTTGCAGTACCTCAATACCTGAATCGCCATTAGCTTGCTTGCGGCTAATCCAATCGAGCGTATTTTTTACTAATGCCGGCACCGCACCATTGTATTCGGGGGTGCTAATAATAATAGCATCGTGCTCGGCAAACAGTGCTTGCAACTTGTGTACGTTCTCCGGCATACCCTCATCTTCAATATCGCCGTTATAAATCGGCAACGGATACTCATTCAAATCGAGTAACGTAACTTGCGCACCTTGTTGTTGGGCAAGCTGTGCCACATTTGCGGCGAGCTTACGGTTAAATGAGGCGCCGCGAAGGCTGCCAGCAAAAATAAGAATTTTTTTCGATTCTGAGCTCATTATCATCCTCTTTATTTTGAGTTAAATACGGTAACAGCTGCGCCGTTACTACCAAGGAACGGGCGGGCCATCTAGGCGTTTGGCCTGAATACTTTTAGTTAACCATTCTTGTAACGGAGCACTACCGAAACGCTCGTTTTGAGCATGCCAATCCTGCTGAGCAGCGGCAATATACTCTTTGCTATGGCCAACGAAGTTCCACCATATCGTTACATTTTCAGCAAATGGTTCGCCGCCAATGAGCAGTAATCGCGCACCCTCTTCGGCCGTTACGGTTAGCGCTTTGCTGCCATTCTGGCAAATAAAGGCTAACTCATCTTGCGCATAGGCTTCGCCATTTACAGTAAAACCGCCCTCGAAGCCAAACAGGCCGTATTCAAATGTTGGTAACAGCTTAAGCCGCACGCTGTTTTGCTCGGTGAATAGTAACTCGAGGCCAACAATGGGCGAAAAGTGTAAAGTAGGCGCTTTAGCTCCGGCATACTCGCCTATTAATACCGTAATCTGCACCCTATCTTGATTGAATACGGGTAATTTCGGGTAATGATCAAAACGCGGTGCAATGTTAGCCTTGTTAGCCGGTAGTGCGATCCATAATTGGGCGGCATGCAAAGAGCGTTCATCGGTGCTGTTTTTGCTATCGGCATCAGTTTGAAATACCGAACTTTCGGTATGGCTAATACCATGCCCTGCGGTCATTAAATTCACTTGCCCTGGGCGAATAAGTTGCTCACTGCCGATACTATCGCGGTGCATTACCGTGCCAGAAATCATCCAGGTAAAGGTTTGTAAGCAGGTGTGCGGGTGAGCCCCAACTTGCATGCCCGCTTCACCCTCTTTGAATAAGGTTGGCCCCGCATGATCTAAAAAGCACCATGGGCCAATCATTCTCTGCTCGCGAGTAGGCAGTGCTCGCGCAACCGGAATACCACCTACATCTGAAGTACGCGAGGCAATACGTTTGCTACTGTGTTCAATTTCGCCAGTGGTATAGCTATGTGAATCAGTTTGATTGCTCATTATCAGGCTCCTCGAATTCTTTCGGTGATATTTGCTCTTGGCCATTGCGAACAATACTGAGCATTATGGCTCGTTTTTGCCGCGAAAGTTGTGCGGCTAAATTAAGCAGCATGCGATCACCACTCACCAGCAGAAAATAAGTAAGTGCCAATGCGAGAGTTACGCCAGCAGCGGTTTGATATAAACCTGAAGTGAGCTGGCTGCGCCATGAATCGGTTTGCAAAACTACGGTTTGGGCCGATTCTGCATCGTCTCCAAGCTGCTCTTCTATTTGTTCTTCTATTTGCTCTGCCGTATCGGTAATTTGGCGCAAGCCTTGTTGCACTTCGCTTTCGCCCACCAACAATTCAGAAACCGTGCTAGGGGCTCGCTCGGCCCATTGCAATAACGGGCCACTAATCGCAAAGCTAATTCCGGCGATACCGGCAACTAAACCAAGCAATAAAAACAATGATGAAATAGCTTTTGGAATACGAAAGCGCTTCAATAAAATTTCAACAATAGGCGAAAACAGTAGGGTAACCAAGATAGCCAACACTACTGGCAATATCACTTCATGCGCCAAGTAAAAGGTATACAAAATAGCCAGAATAAACAGCCCATAGATAGGCGTGGCCAAATCACTTACTGTGCGTTCTGGTTTATTACTCATGCACGCGCTCCGTTCTGTGTTCAAAGATCGTAATAGCTTTCTAACTATAGTGCATTGCTTTTCGAGGTACAGGCTTTTCTTCACTCTGCATGCGCACAAACAAGACATATTTCCTTACATAATCAATGCCTTTTCAGATTTTCATTTTGGTAGCATGGGCGCTTGTGGTAATAAAAATACTGAGGGAATATGGTGCAGAAAACAACTCTAGCCGTTAGCTTACTTATCTTGAGTTTAGGTTTTGGCATTGTACGTGCAGAAAATGTACGGGCAGAAGAAACACAACGTGAGTACTATGTTTTTGGTACCGCGCTCACACAAATATACCGAATGGATATGAGCGATGCGTTGGCATATTCGCAGAGCAAGATCCCAGAGGCATTTCAGCAACTACCAGAACAAGCCCCGAATACCGATAAAGACAAAATTAACGGCGCACTGGGTATTGGCGTTCGTTTTGCAAAGCGCAGATCACTGGAGCTCGGGTATTATACTGGGATTTCAGCTGAGAGCCAGTTCCTACCCGGGTTCACTCCTCGCGAGCAGCGGGATAATGGCTTAATGAAACTGGATTTTGATTATTTAGAGTTAGCGGCACTACAACACTTTGCCGTTACGGAACGGGCGCAGTTATTTGTTCGTGGTGGTGTGCAGTTGGTGGAGGCTGATATTTGGTATCGCGATGATGCCCGCCAGCGCAGTTACTCTGATAGCGATGCAACGCGTAATTTTCGGCGTACAAGTAAGCGTTCTTTTGAAGGTGTAGCGGGCGCGGGAATTGATATGCGCCTTAACGCAGCGCTTGGTGCGCGCTTAGGGTACAATTTCAGTAGTATGGGCTGGCGCCAAGGGTATTTGCATTTTTACCTTAATTTTTAATAGTTTAATTGCTATTGGCGGCCATTTGCCGCCGATGGTGCTCGCGATAGCCGTTGCGATAGGTTTTTTGGTAGGCGTAGCTGCTACGCTAGTGTTGAGCTAATCGGGCTTACGGCTTTGGAATACACCAGAGCCTTTGCGCGGCCTTGGCTCTCCGGCTACAGGGGTTCTGCGCTGCCATTGCTGTACAATTAAGCCACCGATAATCAGTAGTAAACCGCCAACGGTAGCGATGCCCACATGCTCGCCAATAATCAACGCGAGTAACAGCAGCGAAATAAATGGGGAAATAAAGATTAAGTTGCTTATTTTCGCGGTATTTGAGCTCATTTTCATGGCTTTTAGCCACAACACGAAGGTAAGCCCCATTTCAAACAAGCCAACGTAACTAACCGCTAACCAACCTTGCCATGGAATTTGCTGCCAACTTTGCCAATAGGCTTGCCAGAAATTCAGCGTGCTAACAACACTTTCTGCTGGTGCCAACAAATCGCCTACACCAAGCCAAGGCAACATGAATGTTGCGAGCCAAGCGATTGGTGTAGCTAAGGCAAAACACAAAAGCAAGGTAATTACTGGGCGGCCTGGATGGCGAGTGTTCAGTATCCAATACCCAGCCCACAAAAATGTAGATATTAACGCAAGAGCTACACCCAAACCGCTTACAAACTCAAATGCGAGCACATTGCCCTGCGTGGCGATTACTAACACGCCGCAGTAGCCTAAAAAGCATGCTATCCAATCACGTTTGCGTATTTTCTGGCCGAGGAATAATGCCGCCATAAACGTGAGGGCAATGGCCCAAGTGTAGTTTAGTGGTTGGGCTTGTGATGCGGGCAGCAAAGCATAGGCTTGAAATAGAATTAAATAGTAGAGTAATGGGTTTAATAAACCGAGCAATAGGTAGTAGCGAGGGTGGGTTTTTAACGCTGGCCACACTTCTTTAAGCTCACCGCTAACCGCTACCCAAGCAAATAAAAACACGAACGACACGGAGCTAGCCACCGCCACCATTTGTACTGGGGTAAGGTAACTAAGGGTAATTTTAAATGCGGTAGCAACGGTAGACCAAAGTAAAACCGCTGCGAGTGCAAAGAAGAAACCGTGTCGATCGTTCTGCATAGGTTTTGCTATGCCGTTGGAGGCTTGCTATCGATAAATGTAGCCTGCTGGTTAGCTTTTTCTAGTACGGCTAATAGATTTGGATAGGCGGAGAAATCCAAACGTTGGCGGAAGATGGCCCAATCAATGAAGCAGGCCAAGCGAATTGTAGCATCATCCCACACAAAGGCTTCAGGTACAGAAGCTGCCTCTAGTGCCTGCAGAGTAGTTTGAATTCGTGCCGCCTGGCGTTGCAAATACGGGTTGGCATCGCTTTTTAAGCCTTCGCGATCAAGTAAGAATAAATTAATCGTAGTATCCAGCGCTGTATTCACTAAGCAATACATATCTAAGCGTTGTATATCTGCTAAAAACGGCTGCCCAGCGCGCTCTCGAACATGGCGCAAAATTGAAGTTGAATCAGTAAGTTGGAGTTCCTCATCTTGTAGAAACGGCACCCGTTGCGCTGGCGATTGCGCGGCACTTTGCGCGTAATCCGTTTCCACCAATTCATACGCGAGGCCAGTTTCAGCGAGAGCAATGCGAATGTGGCGAACAAAAGGCGAGGTATAGCTACCAAATAATTTCATAATCATCCTCTATAGGGCTGCGCAGCAAGCTGCGGTGGTTGCAACTAAGGGCTGCATAATGACACCGCCAGCATTGTTGCCGCAAGTAAATTTGCGCTCATCGCACCAGCGCTTTTGCAGCAGATGTATCGCGGTGTGTGATGGATAATTAACTGAAACATCACTGAGCTGTAACAAATGTGTCATCTAGCCACACTACACTTGCGGCATATAACCAATGAGGATTGCTAATGAAATGGTTGATGCAGATACAGCGAATTGATGAAATCGCCTTTTTCTGGCTAAGCACCCATTTACGCCGCCCTTCAGGTGGCACCCTAGCGCGCTGGATATCCAAATCGGGTGATGGCTACGGCTACTTATTGGTGTGCTTATTCGCGTTTATGCTGGGTGATCCTGATGCAGCAGCACTGTTAATCGTGTTGTTGCTCGCGTTTCTGATTGAGCTACCAATCTATTGGCTGCTAAAAAACACCTTGCGCCGCACCCGCCCATATGAGCGTTCTAAACGGTTCACCTCATTGATTAAAGCCAGTGATAAGTTCAGCTTTCCCTCTGGGCACACCACTGCCGCATTTATGTTTGCCTGCTTAGCTGCACAGTTTATGCCGAGCTTAACGCCGTGGGTATTTGCCTGGGCGAGTTTAGTGGGGTTATCGCGCATTGCATTAGGGGTTCATTACCCTACCGATATTTTAGCCGGAGCCCTACTCGGCTCAGGTTTGGCGTGGGTAGCATTGCAAATGGCAAGCGGATATATGGTGAACATATGAAGATTTTGGTAGGCATACAGGGCACCGGTAACGGCCACTTAAGCCGCTGCCATGCATTAGCTCAAGCATTTATTGCAGAGCCTAGCCTAGAAGTAGATTACTTAGTATCAGGGCGAGCTCGCGAGAAGCTATTTGATATGGAATGTTTCGGTGATTATCAGTGGCGCCAAGGCCTTAGCTTCCAAGTGCGTGAGGGGCGGATTTCGGTGCTCGATACCATTAGCCAAAACCCTTGGGCGCAATTCTGGCAAGATGTGCGCGATCTTGATCTAAGTAGCTACGATTTGGTAGTTACTGATTTTGAACCAGTTACCGCGTGGGCCGCTCGCCGGCAAGGTGTTCGCTGCATTGGTTTGGGCCGGCAGTATGCCTTCTTCAAACAAAGCGCAGCTCTACCTACGAACATCTTGCAACGCTCAATGCTGCGCCAATTCGCGCCATGCGATACTGCGGTAGGAATGCATTGGGAAGATATTGGTGCACATGTATTGCCGCCCCTAATTCACCATATTCCCAATGCAGAACCGATTCTTGGCCACGAAATTTTAGTGTATTTGCCATTTGAGCCATTGCCACAGGTACTCGCATTGCTACAAAGCTTTCCGGAGTATCAATTTTCTGTATATCACCCAGAAACGCAGCGCGCTAATCATGGGCACATTCAATGTTTTGCTCCCTCACGGCAGGGCTTTGCTGAAGCTTTTGCTCGCGCTGAAGGTGTAATTGCAAATGCGGGCTTTGAAACCGCTAGCGAAGCCCTAGCATATGGCAAGAAGCTATTGGTAAAACCCTTAAGCGGCCAATTTGAGCAGCTTGCGAATGCGCATTGCTTAGCTACTCGCCGGCTTGCTTCGGTTATGGAATCGCTGAATGGGAATTACGTAGAGCAATGGTTGGAGCAACGCAGCTCTGTGCGCATGGAGTGGCCTGATGTGGGCCCCGTACTAGCTACTTGGCTTGCTAGCGGTGCAAAAGATTCGGTGCAAAGTTTACATGAACGTCTCTGGCAAAGTACGCACCGGATCGCGCTTTCGGCTTGAATAGTTAAAAAAAAGTTGAAAATTATTATTGATACCCCCCCCCTAAATGCGCATATGATGGTTAACATATTGGTGTTCAGGGATGTGAATAGCGGATGGCATATAACGGATTATTTAGAGAATCGGCGATAAAAGAACAGGCAGGGAGGCTTGAAGGCGATGTAATCATTGCACAGCCTTTGGCGGCAAGTGTTCTCACGTTGATAATGTTCGTTCTCGTCGCATTACTCGTTACCTTTCTAGCACTCTCATCATTTAATCGAAAAGAAACCGTTTACGGATATTTAAAGCCAAGTTTAGGCTTGGCTAAAGTTAGTTCTCCCCGCTCTGGTGTAATTCAGCAGCTTTATATAGAAGATGGCCAAGAAATTCTCGCCGGCGCTCCAATAGCTCTCATTCACATACCTGAGCATCTAGCCGATGGTAGCAGTTTGGCACAAGGCTTAATGCAGGGGTTAGAGCATCAAATAAAGCTTATCGATATTCGTGAAGAACAAATTCATCAACAAACGCAACAGCAAATACTAGAAACGCGGCGACGTTTGTTCTTGGGTGAGCAAATGCTGGGCGAACTTGAAGATCAACGTAATCTTATACAGCAACGTTTCACTCTCCATCAAAGCCGTTACGATACCTATAGTAGATTACAAGAAGATGGAGCGCTCTCGGTTCATGACGTTCAACAGCAAAACGAAGTTTTGCTTAATCTTCGCCAACAACTCGCAGAACTAAATGCTAGTTGGCAGCAGCAACAAGGCTTAATTGAACAACTTCAGGGGCAACTTGAGCGGTTACCCGTTGATAGAGCGCAACAACTTTCATCGTTAGATTCTGAGCGAGCACGAATACAGCAACAACAAGTAGAATTAACCGCCCGTAATGAACTCCTCATTACCGCCCCAATTGGCGGGCGTATTACCAATATGGTCGCTGATATTGGCACCACAATAACTAACCAACGGCCTTTCCTTACTATTCTTCCTGATAACGCAGAACTACAAGCAGTTCTATTAGTGCCCACCCGGGCATATGGCTTTGTACAGCCAGGGCAAAACACACGAATTCGCTTTGATGCTTTTCCGTATCAACGCTTTGGATTATATGACGGGGAAGTAGTACGCACGGCACAGGCGATAGTACTTCCGGGGGAAGTAGATATGCCTGTAGCCGTGCAAGAGCCTGTTTATCGAGTAGAGGTAACACTGGGCTCGCAAGAGATCCGCGCTTACGGCAATAGTGTCCCGCTGCAATCGGGAATGCTATTAAGCGCAGATATCGTGCTTGAACAACGCAGTTTACTAAGCTGGTTGTTTGAGCCGATCACAAGCCTACGAGGACAAATATAGTCTCGTAGGCCAACCATAAACGTAAATCGTCTCAAGGAGAGATACTATGCAAGAATTAAAGTTTGAGCAAGTGGAGGAAGTGAGTGGCGGAGCTAGAATGTTGTTGATTGGTTACACTTTCGGCAAAATTATGGATGCCATAATAGATGCGAATCATCCTGACAATTACAAAAATCCATGTGAGGGAATGAGCGCTCAGGATTGTGTTGATAACGTAACACAAAATGATAGTAGCGGTATGTTGTAATACTATTAGATTAGTAGTGGATAATAGAAGCCATCTAGGTGTTAGCCTAGATGGCTATACAACACATTATTAAAGGTTTTTATATGAGAAGCTTAAAAACCCTAATTGCTTCATGGGTAATACATAGCGTTATTACACGATTTTTGGGGATGCATTATAATTTCATTTTGGAACCATTTGACGTGGGGAAGTTAATGCTTGATATCGCGGGTTTTGGCTTGATTTTTGGTTTTTTATTGCTTTTTTTAAAGCTCTCAGAGGTATTCTCTCGGGGGTAAGGTGTGGTTTCCTTTTGGGATCATAGAAAGAAACCAATAACGATCATTAATCAACCACGCTCAATGTTTTAATTACTCATGAGTTATTTAATATGATTCTTTTTCAAGAGAAAAGACTTGGCAAGTACCTTGCTAAGGCGATAGCCCTAACATTACTAGTCACATACGGATTGCTAATTATAGGCTCTTTTATAATTAGCAATCCAGAAGATGGGCCAGGCGTGGATATATCGATACTTGGTTTTTTTAGAGCGGTTATTCTTAGTCCAGCTATCGAAACAGTACTTATGATTTTTACCACTCAAATTCTGTTAGCCTTTGTTTCAGTCCGCTTGGTATACATCTCTATCTTTAATGCACTTTTATGGGCGGGGGCCCATTCTGTTTTTTACCCTTTGTGGGGGATATTTACATTCTTCCCATTTTTTATTTTTACTAACGCTTATTTAGACTGGAGAAAGCACTCTAAAAAAATTGCATTTTTTGCAGCTTTTTCAATTCATACAGCATTGAATCTCTCTACGTTTATATTGATATGGTTCGAAGGCGTTCTCTTGAGTTAAGAAATGTAACAGAGGGCGGTTTTTTTAGGGCTTGTTATGACAGCTGCAGCATTTTTCAGCTCTGGCTATCTATATGGTAAGCGGCGTCCCCTAAGCAAGAGTCTGAGTCAGGCGTCAATAAAACAGAAGAGCTAATATGTTAACTGAAAAATGCCCCTATTGTGATAAAAAGCTTGTTCTAAAGGACAGGTTAGAGTTAATTTATAAGTTTAATGGTACTTGTAAGTACTGCGGACATGATTATATACCGAAGACCGCATCTCACTATTTTGGTGAAGCCATCGGTGGTGCCGTCCTCGGTATACTACTGCGAGCTCAAACAGATTTTGAATTATTTAGTATTGTAATACTGGCTGTATTATTCGCACTTGTTGTCCACAAGATCACGAGCTTGCTTTATAGTTTAGATCGCCTTGATGATTATTAGTTCTTGAAGGCTTGGAAATGATTTACCAATCAGAAGCCGCTGAATGCGGCCTCGCCTGTATGGCTATGATAGCCAACCACCATGGCCATAAAATCGATTTAACTACCTTGCGAAACCGTTATAGCGTCTCTTTTAAAGGCGCTAATTTGCAGCAACTGATGCTACTCGGTAATCAACTAGAGTTGGCGGGTAGGGCTCTAAAGCTCGATTTAGACGATTTAAAGAAATTAAAAACTCCCTGTATTTTACATTGGGAAATGAACCATTTTGTGGTGCTGAAAAAGGTGCACCGTAATGGCATTACCATTCTCGACCCAGCTATGGGTGAACGTCGCCTGCACATGCGTGACGTGGATAAAGCGTTTACGGGCGTTGCGTTAGAACTTCGCCCTACCCAAGAGTTTAAGAAAATCGATGAGCGAGTACAGCTCGGGTTTACCGCTTTTTGGACCAAAGTTGAAGGCTTGATGCCCTCGCTGGGTAAGTTATTCCTGTTATCTCTGTTACTCCAACTCTTTTTGCTCGCAAGCCCCTACTACACACAATTAGTGGTGGATGAAGTACTCATTAGCCACGATAAGCCTCTATTGCTTGTATTGGCTTTAGGTTTTGGTTTGCTGGTTTTGTTTCAGGTGGTTACGCAAACCCTACGCGGTTGGGTGGTATTGCATTTAGGCTCGGTTATGAGCGTGCAAATGGCTACTAACTTAATGCGCCACTTATTGCATTTACCGCTGAGTTACTTTGATAAACGCCATATGGGTGATGTGGTATCGCGCTTCGGCTCGTTAAACGCTGTGCGTGAATTACTTACGAATAGCTTAGTAGAGGGCATTATTGATGGGCTAATGGCGGTTACTGTATTAGTAATGATGTTTTTGTATAGCCCTAAATTGGCAGTGGTCGTTTTATTAACGGTGCTTCTATACGCTGCGATTCGCTTTATTTTATACCGCCCTCTACATCAACTGACAGAAGCTAGCATCATGGCGGGCGCTAAAGAGCAAAGCAATTTTATGGAATCGGTACGCGGCATGCAAAGCATTAAACTGTTTGGACAACAAACAGAACGCTTAAGCCAATGGCAAAACCGCTATGCTGATGCCATTAACCAACAATACCGATTAGGTAAATGGCAAATTTCGTACCAAACCATTAATCAGTTACTTTTTGGTTTAGAGAACGTTTTAGTGGTGTATTTAGCGGCCCTTGCGGTAATGAGTGGCGATATTACTGTGGGTATGTTGTTCGCCTTCATGGCATACAAAACGCAATTTACTAATCGTATGGCAGCACTTATTGAAAAGCTCATAGAAATAAAAATGACAAGGCTGCATCTTGACCGCCTTGCCGATATAGCCCTCACTGATAAAGAAGATGAAGGTTTAAGCGCTCCCGATAAAGAAATAAGCGGTCAACTTAGTCTTAAAAATATAAGTTTTCGTTATGCTGATAATGAACCGATGTTGTTTAATGAACTTTCAATAGATATTCCCAAAGGGGCTAAAATCGCGATTATTGGGCCCTCTGGCATGGGTAAAACAACATTAATGAAGATCATGTTGGGGCTATTGTTGCCGGAGCAAGGCAAGGTGTTAGTCGATGGTATTGATATAAAGCACGTGGGTTTACGCAATTATCGCAGGCAAGTTGCAGCCGTAATGCAAGATGACCAGCTAATGTCGGGCACGTTGGCAGAAAATATCAGTTTTTTTGATCCCAATTTTAGTATGGAGCGGGTGTTGGCGGTGGCTAACTTGGCGGGCATTCATCAGGATATAAGCGCAATGCCAATGGGTTACAATTCTCTGGTGGGGGATATGGGCAGTGCGCTATCGGGCGGCCAAAAGCAGCGTTTATTGCTTGCGCGAGCTCTTTACCGAAAGCCAAAAATATTGCTGATGGATGAAGCAACTAGCCATTTAGATGTGAGCTTAGAGCAATACGTAAACCAAGCAATACAAAAGCTGAGCATGACACAAATTGTAATTGCTCACCGGCCTGAAACGATTATGAATGCACAGGTTATTTATCAGTTACGCGACGGAAAGTTAAGTGATATTACGGATACTTACAAAAACAATAAAAATCCGAGTTCGTAAGGCAAATCAATTACTATTAAAAATGCCTTCGCCAGTACTATGCACCAAAGAAGGCAATAAAAGTAGCCAATAAAAAAGCTGCCACAACCGAAGTTGCAGCAGCTTGTTAGCATTTAATAGCTAAGGATAATGTTAAGCCGAACCTTAGTTGCGTTGGTCTGCAGTTTCTAAACGCTTCGCTTCGAACTCATTGCCCTGCGCCCATTGTGGCCATACACGGCTGTTGGCTAAATCATTACCAACACGGAAGAACACCCATAAATCTTGGTGTATGCCGCGTAAATCCCACTCCGGGTTAAATTTATCGGCTACTTTGTGATAGCGATTGGCTAGGAAATCTGCCGCTTCTCGCTCGCCGTATTCACGCCCTTCAAAGAAGTGATCAACGCCGCCTTTTGCATACAGCACTGGCACACCTTGCTTGGCAAGGCTGAAATGATCTGAGCGATAGAAAATACCCGCTTCTGGGTTGTTCTCTGGCGCCATGTAGCGGTTCTGGGCAATAACGTGCGGTTCCGCAAAGTTCTGCATATCCGAGTTATTCCACCCTACCACTACGAAATCACGTACCGGACCATGGGCATACAGCATGTCGATATTGATGCCGGCAACAGCTTTACCTAGCGGCATCAACGGGTTTTCACCGTACCAAGCGGAGCCTAACAAGCCGCGCTCTTCAGCTCCCACAAAAGCAAAAACAATGGTTCGTTCTGGAGTTTCTCCAGCAGCAAACTTCTCGGCCATTGATAACAAACCCGCGGTACCCGTTGCGTTATCCTGCGCACCGTTAAAGATTTCACCACTGATCGGGTCTACACCCATGTGATCCCAGTGCGCCATATAAATGATGTGCTCTTCTGGATACTTAGAACCTTCAATGTAGCCGATAATGTTATAGGTATCTAAATCAGAGAACTCATTCTCCACTTCCATAGAAACAGTAGTATTTAACGCAATTGGGCTGAAATCTTCAGCCAAAGCACGCTCATGCGCTTCCGCTAAGCTGATGCCAGCATTGGCAAACAGTTTTTCAGCACTGTTTGCGGTTACCCAACCCTCTAGCTCCACACGGTGCATGTTGTTGTTTTCGGTTTTCATGGTGAAGCGCACAGGTGAGCCACCTGCAATTACACCCCAGCCATAACCTGCAGGGCCATCTTCATGAATAATAATGGCACCGGTAGCGCCTTGGCGTGCTGCTTCTTCAAATTTATAGGTCCAGCGGCCATAGTAGGTCATGGCGTTGCCGTTAAATAGTGCCGCATCTTGTGTAGCGTACCCCGGATCGTTTACAAACATCACTACGGTTTTGCCTTCTACATCAAGGCCTTCGTAATCGTTCCAACCAAACTCTGGCGCTACAATACCGTAGCCTACGAATACCATTTCGCTATCCTGCACGGAAATGGCATCTACTACACGATTGGTCCAGCCCATCATTTCAGAACGGTATTCAAGTTCACTTGCTTCACCGTTGTGGCTGAGCTGCATTGACGTAACGCGGCTTGGTGCAATACGCACCAAAGGTACTGGTTGGGTGTAATCTTCGTTGGTGAACGATTGCACCCCAAGCTCACGAAAAATGGTGCTAATGTAATCAATGGTAAGTTCTTCACCACGCGTACCGGGTGCTCGGCCTTCAAACTCATCGGAAGAAATGGTTTCTAAGTGGCGATAATAGGTATCGCTGAAATGTGCATCAACCAAGCCATCGGCATCGGTTTGTGGTGCATAAGGGTTCGTATCAGTTTCGGTTGCTGGCGAGCATGCAGTTGCGAGCAATAAAGCCGATGCGAACAAAGTAAAGTGTCGCATGATGAGTTCCTCTATCGTGATATGCGGTGGTTATGTATTCTAGCTTTTGTTGTGTGGCCTAATCATAACGGCTGTATGGCAGGAAATGCAATGTTAGTAGCGCACACAAAAAGGGCTGCCAATGGCAGCCCTGTGCTTTGTATCGCTATTCGAATCGTTAGTTCAGTAGCGATTAGCTCTCGCGGTCTTCGCGAATTGCTTCTACTTTCGCCTGTACTTCAGGATCATTCTGTAGGCGATAAGCCAGCGCGTTGTACTCTTCTACTGTTAAGCCAGTTTCTTCTACTGATTCAACCATTTCACGCTGAGCATCCATTTGTAGCTGCTGTGCTTCTTCTTGAGTTTCTACGTTCTCAAGAGCTTCTACAAATTCATCATTAATCCGTTCAATGTGCTCAATTGCATCAACAAAGGTTTCCAACTGCTCTTCCGTTACCGGTTCGTTGGCCATTTGCTCCATTTGTTGCTGAGCGTATGCCTGAGCGTCGTCTTGCTGGGCGATTGCTGGCATCGCGAACATTGCAGCGGCAATAGCAGATAGTGCAAAAGTACGTTTCAACATAGTGTGTCCTCCTTCAAGAACGGTTTGGCCATTCGTTGCAAAAATTTGGCGAAATCGAATGTTTTTAAAAGTTGTCACTAAAGAGTGTTGCGAAAGCCGTGCCAACTTTTGAAGTTCAGGCGTAAACACATGATTTAAAGCATTAATTTTCATTTATGCCAATATTCCCGGCCCGAGCAACTAAGCAAACCGCCTCTATTTGTGTATAATAATGACACATGTGCTAATTCTGACCATGTCACGAGTGTCACTTTTTGATACACAGGCGAGCATGTAACTAACCTATAAGCTCGCAAAGTGGAGGTAGTAGTGAAAAGCGTAATGAGATTAAAGGCGATGAAGGTATTTGAGCTTTCAGGCATGCAACGAGCGCTGCTGCTGTACGTGGTGTTACCGATTCTGGCCGTGGTAGGTATTGGCATTGGTGTGGGCCTCGAGCGCATGAATGTACAGGAATCTGAGCGCCTGAAGGATGATTTGGAACTACTCGGGCGCGCGATACGCGTGCCAGTAGGTGAAGCTTTGGTGGCGGGCGATGATGAAGCGGTGCAGCGAGCCCTTGATTCGGTGTTTGAAATAGGCCGGGTATATGGCGCTTCGGTGTTCGATGTAAATGGCAATCGCGTGGCTTCGGCCGGTATCGCCGAGGCTGATTTATCGCGCAGCCGGGTTGCCCAAGAGCTGGTAATGACGGGCGAGCAGCAGGAGCGGGTGCGGCAGATTTCCGGGATGCAAATGTACTCGCATTTTGTGCCCGTGTTTGATGATTTTCGCCAAGCAAATGGATTTATTCAAATTAATCGCCAAGCTAGTGATTTCGATGCCTCGTTCAAGCGCTTAAGCCTGTGGGCGTGGGGAATTTGGGCAATGATGGCCCTGTTAACGATTACCATTGTGATTTTTGGCCACTATCGCGGCGTAGGCCGCTATGTGAATACAGTGAAACAGAGCATGAACCGTGTTGAAGCGGGTGACAGGGAGCATCGGGCCGCTGAGCAGGGGCCGGGTGAGCTGGCGAATATTGCGCGCGGGCTAAATCAAATGTTGGATAGCATGCAGGCGAATGAGCGCGAGCTTGAGGTGCATCGGCAGCATGAACAAGAGATGGCGAACAAGCTTCAGCACCAAGAGAAGATGGCCGCTATTGGTAGCGTAGCATCGGGTATTGCTCACGAACTCGGCGCTCCGCTTACGGTGATCGATGGCCGCGCTCGGCGGTTACTAAAGGCTACGGATGACGCCGAGAATCATCGGCAACTGCAGGCAATACGAGGTCAGGTGGGCCGGCTTACGCGCATTGTGCAGCAATTATTAAATTACTGTAGGCCTGCAAGTGAGCAAGAATCGATGGTTGCTGCGGTGGCAATAGAACGCTTAGTGAATGAAGTGGCGGCCAGTGTTCGCCATGAGCAACCCGCCAACAGCCCCGAACTGATGATGGATGCAACACCGATACCGCAAGGTTGGCGCTTAATCGCCGATGAGCCGCGGCTTGAGCTGGCGCTGGTAAATGTGTTGCGAAATGCTGCGCAAGTGGCAACGCAGCAGGTGCGATTAAGTACGCAAATTCTACCTTATGCTGAGGCGCCCAAGGAATTGGAACTGAATTCAACTAGCGCTAAAGAGCAACTGTGGCTCTGTATTTGTGTGCAAGATGATGGCCCGGGCCTAGTTGAGGGCGTTAACCAACGTGAGTTGGTAAAGCCATTTTTTAGCACCAAAGGTGAAGGCGAAGGTACCGGATTAGGTTTGGCAATTGTTGATAACGTGGTGCAAGAGCATGGCGGTAGGTTACAGATTAGTAATCGCAATGATGGCTTAAAGGGCTGTGAAGTAAGGTTATGGTTGCCACTTGCTGCGGCGGATAAGGAGTAGGTATGACGCGGGAACGGATATTTATTGTTGAAGACGATCCAGGTTTGGCCGAGCTGTTAGTTGAAGAGCTCGATGCGGAAGGGTATCAAGTGCGCCATCAGGATACTGCTGAGGCGGCATGGCCTGAAATTGAAGCGTGGCAGCCAGAATTGGTGATCAGTGATTTACGCTTGCCCGGCGCCAATGGCATGAGTTTAATTCCGAAGATAAAAGGCTTGCCAGTGGCGCCAGCGATGCTGCTGATTACCGCCTTTGGCACGGTAAACCAGGCTGTTGCGGCACTAAAAGAAGGCGCGGATGATTTCCTTACTAAGCCTTTAGATATGGAGCATTTGTTACTTACTGTGGCGAAACTTCTGAACCACCGCCGATTAACCACCATGGTGGCAACCATGCGCGCGGAAACCAGCGCCAGCACATTTTATGGCATGTTTGGCAAAAGCCGGGCCATGCGTGGGTTATATCAGCAAATTGAACAGGTAGCGGGAGCGGATACGGCGGTATTAATTTTAGGTGAAAGTGGCACCGGTAAAGAGTTAGTAGCACGTGCCATTCACGCTGAAAGCCAGCGTGCCGAGGCGCCTTTCTTGGCGGTGAACTGTGCGGGTATTCCTGCGGAACTGATGGAATCTGAGTTCTTTGGCCATGCGGCGGGCGCCTTTACGGGCGCGCAAAAGGCCCGAGCAGGCTTACTAAAAGAAGCTGAAGGTGGCACCTTGTTGCTAGATGAAATTGGTGAAATGCCGCTCAAGCTACAAGCGAAATTGTTACGGGTACTGCAAGAAGGCACTATGCGGCCGGTAGGCAGCGATAAGGAAACTTCGGTAAATGTGCGGTTATTAGCAGCAACTCACCGAGATTTGGAGGCGAAAGTGCAAGCCGGAGAATTTCGCGAAGATTTATTTTATCGTTTAGAAACGCTGGCGCTACAAGTACCGCCTCTGCGCGAGCGCGCCGATGATCGTGAGTTACTGGCGCAGCAATTTTTGGCCGATTTAACCGCCGACAAAGAACAGCAGCCGATATTTAGCGCTGCGGCTATGGATTGTTTATATCAATACCCATTTCCAGGGAACGTGCGCGAACTGCATAATGCGATTGAGCGGGCGGTAACCTTTTGTAATGGCAACAGCATAGAAAAAGAGCATCTTCCAGAGCGTATTCAACAATACCAAAATGATGCATTGCATGAGCTATCGGCAGATACTAATGGCAATGGCCTTTCAGCAAGCCAAGAAGAACCCGCGAAAGCTCTGCGGCCGCTCAGTGAAGTGCAGCAAGAATATGTACGTTATGTACTGCGCGAAACCAGCGGCAACAAGCGTAAAGCGGCGGAAATTTTAGGGGTTACACGGCGCACTTTATATCGTTGGCTTGCAGAAGATAGCAGTTAGTTTGTGCATCGCCACTCATTGCCACTAGTGTTCAGGCCATCAGAGTAACGCTACCAACGCAGCGTTACTCCCGCCATCCAAATGCGGCCCGGCGCAGGCTCGAACGAGCGGCCATTGCCTTGGTTCACTACCACCGAACCAACGTAGGCTTTGTTGGTAAGGTTATCTACCCGCAACCATGGTTGAATGAGTGTATTGCCGCGCAGTAATTCGGTTTGTGCGGCGATGCCCCAAATGTGGCTGCTTGGTGAATACATGCTGTTGGCATCATCCACGGGCACTGCGGAGCGATAGTGATGATTAAGGCGCAAGCTAAGAGGCTGCCATGCACCTGTAGCTACTGGTTGCCACTGCCATTGTTGGAAGAAATTACTGCGGGCTAAGCCGGGTAAACGGTTGCCGCTGTTGGTATCACCCGCCACATCGCCGTAAGTAGCGTTCAACCAGGTGTAACTAGCGCGCCAACTCAAAGCATTACTGAGCGCATAGCGGCTGCTAACCTCAAACCCTTCGCGCATGGTGCTGGCTGCATTTCGATAGGTAGTGCGGCCATCCATGCTTTGGTCTACCACTAAATCATTTTCGCTATCTACGATGAATAATGCACTTTGCAGATACCACGCGGTACTTTGCATTTTAATACCCAGCTCATGTTGGCGCACTTTTGCTGCAGCGAGCGCGGTGTTTAAACCGGTTCCTTCGTTGCGGTAGGCCATCTCGGTAAGCGTGGGCGTTTCAAAGCCTTGGCCAGTGCCAGCAAATACGCTTAGCGTATCGGTAACGGCGAAATTCAGTGCTGTACTCCACGCATTTTCTTGATAGCGCACTTCCCCGCTATCATCTGGATTGCCCGGAACAATAAAGCGATCCGCAACGCTGAAATCAATATTGCTTCGGCGCGCCCCTGCTACCCATACCCAGCGCGGATGAAACTGCCAATCGCTGATTACCGATACATCACGGCTTTCTACTCGGCCGGTTTCATCACGGCGCAGATCACCGCGCTCTCCGAAGTTGTTCACAAAGCCGAGCCGCTCATCCTTTTGATATTCTTGGTCTATCGCAAAGGTAAGCTGCCATGGTGTTTGCTGCAGTGGTTGCAGGGTACTGGTTAGGTTTAGGCCACGGAAATGTCGGGTTAAATCGATTACCGCACCGGAACTGCTAATTGCCGTGCCCGGAAACGCGAGGTATTGCTCAATTTCACGTTTGCCGTTCCATACCGAAAATTGCCAATCGGCAAGCCATTCGTTGGTGCCTTGCTCTCGCGCTCGCAAGGTAGCTGATTGTTGGCGGTGCCGAATGGTTTTTCGGGTTCCAAATGTAGCCGCTTGGGGTGCGGTTTGTTTAGGGTTTTCTTGCCATTGCTCGGGGCTTAAAGCCAGCGGATCTTCGAGTAGCGGCGCATCGTTGTCATCGATACGCACAATAAGCTCGGCGAGTTCACCAATATCGCGATACCAGCGTAACGCCCACTGATCACGTTCTACCGAACCGTTGGGCCGATCACCATCGGTGCGAAAGCGGGCATAATCGAAGGTAAATGCTTGGTTATCAGCCGCATACACACTGCGTAAATGTTGCCGTGCGCGATTGGCGCTGCCGGCACTAAAGCTTGCCGCCACAGTGCTTTGTAGCGGGCGGCTGGTTTGTAGATCAATAACGCCACCGGCTGAATTACCATGAATAGCCGCAAGTGGCCCTCGCAGAACTTCTACACTGCTAGGCTCATCAAGCAAAATACTCGATGTTTGTGCTTGCCCATCGGGCATAGAAAGTGGAATACCATCGAGCCGTAACCTTACCCCGCGCACTCCAAATGCGGCACGGGCACCGAAGCCACGTAAGGTAATGCGGGTATCTTGGGCGAAGTTATAACGGGTATCTACCTGTAAACCGGCAATCCCTTCCAGTAGCTCAGCGGCATCGGTGCGCATACCGGGAGTAAGTGTATCTACATCT
This sequence comes from Aliidiomarina sp., assembly GCF_047920995.1. Lineage (NCBI taxonomy): Bacteria > Pseudomonadati > Pseudomonadota > Gammaproteobacteria > Alteromonadales > Idiomarinaceae > Aliidiomarina > Aliidiomarina sp. Next base: position 13,696 of record NZ_JBLRWZ010000021.1, on the reverse strand, counting down.
ATGCGTTCCACCGCAGCCGGTGTATCAAGCCAACGCCGAGTGGTGCGCGTGGCGGTAACCACTAGCCGTTCAATATTCTCGCCTTGCACTTCGTTCGTTGCGCTTTGTTCGGTGTTCGCCGCAGCGGGGTTTATCCCTGTGATAGCGGCAACAATGGCAAGCGCGCACAGCGATGGTTTAAGCGCAGGGAAAGAAAAGCTCGCTGGGGAAGCGAGCTTTTGTGGAGCGATTACATTTGCTAAGTACTGCATGCATTACCTCAAAATTACGGCTACAGAAGCCAAAGTATTGGCTTCTGTACCTGCTTGTTTGCTTATGTCGCTATTCAGCAGGGCGCAAACGTAAAATTTTTGCATTTTCTCGTTCATCGGTAAGTAAGTAGATATAACCATCTGGACCCACACGAACTTCCCGAATACGGTACTCCATTTCCATCACCTCTTGGTGAATTACCCGATCACCATCAACTTCTAAGCGCGCCACTTGTTGGCCGCGTAATCCCCCAGCAAGAATATTACCTTCCCATGCAGGGAATTTATCGCCACGGTAAAAATTCATACCAGAAACAGCAATTGATGGAGTCCAGTGCCAAACGGGTAGTTCCATTCCCTCATTTTGGAAACCTACAGCTTGTGGAATCTCACCACCGCCATACTGCTCGCCATGGGTAATTACGGGCCAGCCATAGTTTTTGGCAGGTTCCGGAGCGTTTACTTCATCGCCACCCTGAGGGCCATGCTCTACAGCCCAAACTTTGCCGGTACTAGGTTGAATATCGATACCTTGAATATTGCGATGGCCGTATGAATAGATTTCTGGCAACGCACCTTCGGTATTTACGTAAGGGTTATCGGCAGGTACTGAACCATCGGGATGAATCCGAATTAACGTACCCGTATGGCTATCAAGCTCTTGAGATTGCATCATTTGATGGCCGCGATCACCTAAACCTACAAATAAGTGCTCACCATTCGGTGTGAATACCATGCGCCCACCATAGTGGCGGCCGCCATCTACTTTCGGATAGCCGCTAAATACGCGAGTAAAATCATGCAATGCACCATTTTCTAAGCGCGCATGGGCTACAGCTGTGCTGGTAACATTACTGCCTTCCTCTTCGGGCTCAGACCAACTGATATAAATGCGTTGTGATTCGGCGAAATCGGGTGCTAGCGCTACATCAAGCAACCCACCTTGGTTACGCACTCGCACTTCTGGCAAACCGGAAATAGGCTCACCTAATGTGCCATCGGCTTCAACAATACGTAAACGGCCCGGTAACTCGGTAACAAGCATGCGGCCGTTATCTAAAAAATCGATACCCCATGGCCGAACCAAGCCGGAGGCGACAGTTTCCACTTCAACATCTACCCAACGGGTTTTAATAGTATCTGCATGCGCACTCAGTGTAGCGGTACCAAGAGCGGTTGCTGCGATTATAGCTGTGGTGCTGATCATAGATAATTTCATCGATCGTTCCTCCGTTTTATGCGGTTTATTACCGCATTGCCTAGTGATTAGATCAAGTAAAGGCTAAGTAAACGCGGCTAGTAGCTAGTTGCACACGATATGCTGCGCTGTTAATGCAAGCTTTAGCGCTAGCACGAAAGTTAGCAACTAGCGCAATGTTGCTTCGGGTAATAATTCAGCAAGAGTTTCCGCCAATTTGCGGAAGGTTTGCCGGCGGCTAGTGGTAGGCCGAAATACCAACCCGATCTCGCGATAGGCTTCACCATCGCTAGGATCTTTTATTACTAAATCGGTACCCGCCAAAATGCCAGCATCAATCGCTAACTGTGGCACAAAGGTTGCGCCGTTTAATGCTTCCGCCATTTGAATCAAACTATGCAGGCTGGAAGCGGTAAATGGATTGATTTTTTCTTTGTTGCCGAGCCGACAAGCGGTAACAGCGTGGCCTGTCATGCAATGTTCTTTTTCGAGTAAGAAAATACTTTTATCGGGAAGCTTGTTGTAATTTACCGGATCGCCAGCTATTTCCGCCACCGCCGGGGCAAGTACCATCTTGAAGGGGTCTTTGCCTACGATCCATTGTTGGTTACCTTGCAAATCTACGGGTAATGCCAGAATGAGCACATCTAATTCGCCATCCCGCAAGAAATTCATGAGTTGCTGGGTAGTATCTTCGCGAATTAGTAATTCGAGCTTGGGATACTGTTGTTGTAACGTTTTACTGAGTACACCTAGCAAAAACGGGCCGATTGTAGGAATGCAACCAATGCGCAGTGGCCCTTCCATTACATTCCCTTGGCTTTGCGCGTAGTTTACCAATTCTTCGGTGCTGGTAAGAATAGCGCGCGAACGCTCTACAATTTCTTCGCCCATAGCGGTGAATAAGAATGATTTATGATCACGTTCAATAAGTTGGCAACCGAGTTGCTCTTCTAAGTTTTGAATACCACTACTCAAGGTAGATTGGCTTACAAACGAGGCTTGCGCGGCTCGATTGAAGTTTTGGTGCTGGTGAAGTGCGAGCAAATAGCTCAAATTCTTTAAACTTGGAAGTTTACTCATGAAGCCCTCATTGGTGTTGCGCCTTAAGTTTTTCTGTTGGTTACCATTCGCAGAGCGATACCGGCACAAAGAAAAAACGAACAATTAGTTTATCCGATTATAGTAATAGTTTTTCTTCGTTTTAATCAATCCGATCAAGTAATTACTATACGCCTCGAGTTTTGCAGTAGGTAAACCTAGACGTTTGCGCCATTTCTTCTGCTGGCATTGTTGTTAGCTTGTACACGAGCTAAAGGCTTAGCACAGAAGGGTAACGGACCAAAAGCAATGGGTTTACTAATAACTTTTCATCTCAAAGTATTCCTTGGAGGGAACAGATGTTAACAATCGGCGATAAATTACCAGAATTTTCAGTAGTTGCAGCGAAGCCTGGCTTTAACATGCCAGAAGAGAATGGCGTAAGTGCATTTGAAACTATCACGCAAGATAGCTTCGAAGGAAAGTGGAAAGTTATTTTCTTCTATCCAAAAGATTTTACCTTTGTATGCCCAACCGAAATCGTTGAGTTCGCAAAATTAAACGAAGAGTTTGAAGATCGTGATGCTGTGGTACTTGGCGGCAGCACTGATAACGAATTCGTGAAGCTTGCATGGCGTAGAGAGCATCCAGATTTGAACGGCTTAAATCAGTACTCGTTTGCTGATACTTCAGGTGCATTAGTAGATGGCTTAGGCGTTCGCGACAAAGCTGAAAACGTAGCACTGCGGGCTACATTCATTGTAGATCCACACAATGTAATCCAGCACGTTTCTGTAAACGCGTTAAACGTTGGCCGTAACCCAGCTGAAATCGTTCGTATTTTAGATGGTTTACAAACCGATGAATTGTGCCCTTGTAACCGCCCACTAGGTGGCGACACTCTGTAATTGCAGAGTTGCATAAGTGCATCGTAGTGAGCAATGAAGGGCAGCATAGCGCTGCCCTTTCATCAGCACAGCAACACTACGGAACAAGCACTATTTACTAAAGCGCGCACCAAATTATTTTTTCAGCTGGAGGCATTATGAGCATCGCAGATTACAAACAATTGCTTGGCGATCACGGCAAAGACACCAAGTTAAATTTATCAAACTTATTTAGTAACGTTGATTCCTCAGGTTTAACAGCTGGCCAGTTTTATGGCACTGCGTTATCGCTGGTGTATGCAATGAATGATAAAGAGCTTATTGCTGCAGTAGAAGCTGAGGCAGAAGGCAAAGTAGAAGCCAATGTAGTGAGCGCTGCGAAGTTAGCTGCAACCTTAATGGCCATGAACAACATTTACTATCGGTTCTTACACTTATGCACCGATAAACAGTTTGCCAAACTTCCGGCTGGCTTGCGTATGAATGGCATGGCGAACCCGGGTGTTGATAAGGCAGATTTTGAACTATTTTCCCTAGCAGTATCAGCATTAGCTGGCTGTGGTATGTGTATTGATTCGCATGTGGGTGTGTTGCTGAAGCATGATATTTCTGCGCAAGGCATTCAAACATCAATTAAGTTAGCTGCCGTATTAAATGCAGCTAGAACGGCACGCTCGCTTGCTGAATAAGCAATATGTTTAGCGTGTCATAAATCTGACACCTTAGGGGGCTAATATCTCTCCTAGTTTCCCTGGGGTGTAAGTGAACTGCGGTTGTTCCCCCATAAAACCGTACTTTTAGCCCGCCATTCCTCATGGCGGGCTTTTTTTTAGTGCCATACCAGTAATAATCGCTGTTCCGCACCATGGCCCACGAGGTGCAAGCTACTTTGGCCAAATTCGCTTTCACCATGCTCTATCATTGCGCGATTTAATTGCATAACCTGCGTTATGGGCTGAGTGGCGTGGTAATTACCGTTCATGTGCAGCTCGCAACCAAAGGCTTTGCATTCCCCAACCTGTATGCCTAAATTGCGTACATGTTCGTTGGCAACAAGAAAATCGGTAAGTGCGCGCTGCGTATCTGGGCGTGGTTCGCTGGTGGCAAACTCGTTAATATCGCTATGGCGGCTGTTCTGAATGCCCGTGGCAAAATCGGCTAACAATTGGTTTAGGCGCATGGTTTCTGCCGTAGCGCTTTGCTCGCTGTGCGCTTCCAGCACATCAAGTTCAGCCCGAACTGCCGCGATTTTAGCTTCAAGATCGGCAATTCGGTGGCGATCTGTATCGTACTGGTAGGCGCGCTGGGCACGCGCATATTCTTGTTCTAGCGTGTCTTCTTTCGGCCGTGCGCTGCTTTGCTGTTGGCCTTTACCTTGCGTGAGGGTACCCCCTTCTGCTACTTGCTGCATACTGTGCTCGGGGCTATCTGTAGCGCTAGTATGCATCGCACTGAGTTTGCCAAAGTAACCCCATGCCAACAGTAAAGCGGCGATGATGGGGATAAAAATAATGTGAATCATGGTTTTATTCATGGTTTACGGCCAATGATTAAGCGAATTCTGTTGCTAGAAGGAGAGCTGTGAATACTAAGGCTCAAGTATGGGTGATAGCGAATTTGCTTACCCGATAAGGCTTGGTGCTCTGCTTGCATTAACGAATAAAGGTGATCGGGAAGCTCGCTAAATTGCAGATCACAGTGGCTGTGGGTGCAGATAAAGCTCTCGAAATATTCCTCAAGTTCAGCATTTTGAAACCCGATTTGCTGGTAAAAATCCTCTATAAAGTTCTGCTCATCACTAAACTGCCAATCATCGGTATGCATCGCGAAGCGTTCATGCAGAGGGATAAGGCCAAAAGCTACGCTGGGAACGGCGGCTCGAATTGTTGGATCGGTGGTTTCTACGGCGATAGTATTTAGGTAATCTAAACGGCGTTGCATTTGGTCCATCTCGGCAAGTTCCGTAACGGGCACAGCCCTAGTTTGCCGTTCAAGTTCGGTGAGTAGGGTTTCGTATTCTTCCTCTAAAGCTGCTATCTGCTCTGCAAGCGCGTCAGCATCCGGATACTCCGCTTGGCTGCTAGGTGCTTGCTCTTCAGGCTGAACGGAAGCGGGTGTGGTGGATAGCGAAGAAGTATCCGCCCCTAATCGAGAGGCGGCTGCATTTGCTTGCCAGCGATTATATACGCCCACTAGTAATATGGCGCATATACAGAGATAGAGAATAACTAAGTGCCGCTTACGCAGGCCTTGCTGAACATTGGGTTGCATACAAATCCTTCTGCTGCTCGATAGTTATCTTAAGAGCAGGTTATGGCGTTTCCTTTGCTCCATTTTTAAACAATTCTTCCAATTGAAGCAAGCCCCTAATCACGAGTGCGCCAATAATAAATGCTACAACGGCATAAACTATTCCACTGGAACCTAGCTGTTCGCTATAGCGGGTTGGGCTTACCAGTTGGTTTTCCATTTGCCACGGCCAAATGCGAAATAGTGCGCCGAGCACAATACCAGAAAGTAATGCCAACATCGCATCATGAGCGCGCTTTAATGCGTAACTAAGCACTCGCGAGAAAATCATCAGCCCAGTGGCACAGCCAAGTGCAAATAACATAAGTACGCTAATCTGTAGTTCACTTACGGCGGTGGTCATGGGCGCATACATGCCCATGATGAGCAGTAAAAAACTGCCGGAAATGCCGGGTAAGATCATCGCGCAAATGGCGATAAAACCAGCAATAAAGAACAACCAAGCAGAGGGGTTGGTTTGCATCGGGGTAAGGGTAGTAATCAGCATTGCGAATATGGCGCCGAGCACAAACAAGAGCGAGCGCAGTAGATTCCACTTTATGTTGCGCACTAGTAATGGCAATGAAGCAATAATTAAACCATTAAAAAACGCCCACAGCGGTACGGGGTGGAATTCGAGCAAAAATACGATGAGGTTGGCAAGGCTAAAGATGGCAAGCAAAATGCCGCCGAACAAACATAATAAAAATGCCCCATCGATATGCCGCCAAAGTGCTTTTAAATGCCCCCGAAAAAGCAGGCGCACTGCTTGCACATTAAATGCAGTAAGGGCTTTTAGTAGCCGCTCATAAATACCTAGAATGAACGCTAAAGTACCGCCAGAAACACCGGGCACAATATCGGCAGCACCCATGGCAAGGCCTTTAATTAACCACTGTAAGTAGTTTTTCATGAGTAGATTCTTCCGCTGAAATTTTATTGAGGAAGTGTACCTTATTGGTGATTCAGTGTCTTTCTCTGCTACAATCGCCGCCTTATTTTAACGTATTTTTGTTCGCTTTCAGTAAAACGGAATTAGGTATGGATTATATCACTGCGTTTTGGCTCGCTTTAGTACAAGGAATTACCGAGTTTCTGCCGATTTCTAGCCAGGCCCACTTGGTGCTTGCCGGGCAATGGCTTGGCGATGTTTATCAAGGGCTTGAGTTCGATGTGATTTTACATGCGGGCTCTCTAGTGGCGGTGGTATTGTACTTTCGCAAAGAAATTTTCACCATGGCACGAGATTGGTTGGGAGCACTGGCTGGCGGCGAAAAAACCAAAGATTCCAAGCTAGCATGGTGGGTGATTATCGGCACTATCCCCGCAGGTGTTTTGGGGCTTATCTTTAAAGATGCCGCTGAGGGTGTTTTACGCGGCGAAGTGATCATGGGTATCGCGTTAATCGTATTCGGTTTGTTACTTGGTTTCGCCGATTGGAAAGGCCGGGGAACCCGAAATGAATATTCATTATCGTTAAAAGATGTACTGATTATCGGTTTTGCCCAAGCACTCGCGTTAATTCCGGGCACATCACGCTCGGGCATTACCATGACAGCAGCACTATTTTTAGGCATGAGTAGAGAAGCCGCCGCGCGTTTTTCGTTTTTGTTATCGATCCCGATTATTGCGGCGGCGGGCTTATTGCTCACGCTTGATTTAATGCGCAGCGGAACCAGCATGGGCTGGGATGTGCTACTCATTGGTTTTGTGGCTTCTGCAATTAGTACTTATGCATGTATTCATTACTTTTTAGCTTTTATTAAACGCATTGGTATGCAGCCGTTTGTAATTTATCGGTTGGTGCTTGGCGGATTATTATTGTGGTATTTTCTATAATAGTGAGTAAACAGCATAGCGTTGAGTTTAAGCACATTAAATAAGGTGGTTTTTGTGATAGTGAATCAACAGATACAGGTGGGTATGCAGCAATTGAAAGTAGCTGTAGCGATGCTTGCTACAGTTATAGTGCTTAGTGCGTGTAGCCCCGCTTCAGAGCCGCAGCCGAAAGTGCTTGAAGGGCAAATTTTCGGCACTTACTTTCAAGTATCGATTGGCACTCAACATGAGTTTGCTGAAGATGAAGTGCGTGCAGGCGTATTGGCTGTGCTTAATGAAATCGACCGGCAGATGTCTACCTATCGCGATGATTCGGTACTAAATCAGATAAATCGGGGCCCTATTGGCGAGCCCGTAGCGGTTCCGGAAGAGCTCTTTTATGTGTTGGCGCTCGGTGCTGATATTGCCGAAATATCTGGCGGCGCGTTTGATTACACTATTGGTGGGTTGGTTAATCTGTGGGGCTTTGGCCCAGAGGGCAGAATCACTCGGGCCCCAGATACGGCAGCTTTAGAGCAGCGTTTAGCTGAAGTTGGCTATCGCTATGTAGAGCTAAACCATGCGGAGCAAACGGTAACACGCCATTCGGATGTGTTCATCGATTTATCTGGTATTGCGAAAGGTTATGCGGTTGATGAAGTTAGTAATTACTTACACTCGCTAGGGATATTGAATCACTTGGTTAATATAGGTGGAGATTTAATTGCTCAGGGCATGCGCAGCGATGAACGGCCATGGCGAATTGGTATAGAAGCACCGAATGATAATCAGCAAGTTGTGCGGCATATTTTACCATTACATAATATTGTTATGTTGGGTTCGGGCGATTATCGTAATTACTTCGAGGAAGATGGTGTTCGCTATTCTCATACTATTAACCCAACCACAGGCAAACCTATTGCACATCGCTTAGCGGCCGTTCATGTGCTTGGCGATAATGCTGCAGAAGCCGATGCCTTCGCCACAGCGCTCTTGGTTTTGGGCGAAAAAGAGGGTTTGCAGTTCGCCAATACGCATAATATTGCCGCACTATTTGTGTACCGCGATGGTGGTGAGTTTACCAGTGTGATGTCGGAATTATTTAGCCGCAACCATGCCGATACGATGGAAATTCCTACAACACTCTAATGGTTCTGTGATGGCCTTTTTACTTGACCAGCGCAACGCTATTTTTTAAACTTATACCATGTTTTTAAATGGAGAGAGTAAGTCTTGGACAGTCCACGACGAATATGCCGTTCACGTTCGTTAAATTCCCAGTTACTCTGATTCAGTGTCACTGCGACTTTATCGAGCTTGAACGCTTACGGTAAAGTTGCAGCAAGCATTTCGGCTAACACCTTTTGTTAGCTATGTTCGCTAGCCTCAATTTGCATACCGATTTTACATCCGTGTTTTGTCTTCGCGCTCTCCTCGCAAGAAAGGAGTATATCTGTGCGTTATCAACTATATTTAGCTCCACAGGCTTGCTGTAACTTATCAAGCACCCAGTTAGCCATTACTCAGATATTCGGCAAGGAGCGTTGCGTATGACATACGAAGGTTACGAGCACCTCATCGATTTAGTTGCCCAAGGCGACGATCAAGCGCTCAGCGCAGCCTTGGCTGATATCCCTGCAGCCGATGTGGCTGAATACATCGATCAAAACTTTGAAGTTTATAGTGCCCTTGCCTTGCTCGATAAAATGCCAAGCGAGCAACAGGCTGAAGTATTCGGTTATTTACGACCAAGTAATCAAGAAGATTTGGCCAGCCACATGGAAATTGGTGTGTTGGCGCAGTTATTTCGGGATATGTCGTCGGATGAACGAGCCGATGTATATTCATTGCTTGATGTAAAATTACAAGACGCGGTAATGCGCCGGCTGGCGAAAAAAGAGCGCGAAGATTTGCTCCGCTTAGCAAGCTATGAAGAAGGCACCGTGGGCTCGGTAATGACATCGGATTATGCGGTAATTCCTGTTACCGGCACAGTAGATGATGCGTTGCGCCGGTTGCGCCAAAGCGCGCCGGAAAAAGAAACCATATATCAAGCCTATGTAATTGATAAAGATCATAAGTTACAAGGCGTGGTGTCACTACGTCAGCTCATTACGCTGGCACCTACTGAAAAAGTAGAAGACATCATGACGCGTGATGTAGTCCTACTTACCCCGGAAATGCCACAATCGGAAGCGGCTCGTATTATCAGCCGTTATGATTTAATCGCGATTCCAGTGGTAACGGATAACGATGTGCTGATCGGCATGGTTACCTTCGATGACGCAATGGATGTTGTGGAAGAAGAAGATACCGATACCATGCATAAATCGGCAACCGTTGGTAAGTTGGAGGGCGGTATCAAAGATGCGAGCCCCTTTTTAATCTACCGCAGCCGTATTAATTGGTTGGTATTACTGGTATTCGCAAACATTTTTTCGGGATTGGGAATGATGTATTTCGAAGAAGTGATTGCTACTAACATTGCCTTGCTATTTTTCCTACCTTTATTGATTGCTTCTGGTGGTAACACCGGTGCCCAGGCGGCAACACTGATTGTGCGTGGTATGGCCACAAATGATGTTGAGAAAAAAGATTGGTTTTATATGCTGGGTAAAGAGATGCTGGTATCAGTGGGCTTGGGTGTAACCATGGCCGTTGCCATTTCCACTGTAGCATTTTTCCGAGTAGATCCAGTAATCATCCCAATTGTGGCGTTGAGTATGATTAGTATTGTGCTAGTGGGCAGCTTCGTAGGGATTTTATTGCCATTTTTACTCAAGCGCTTGGGCTGGGATCCGGCGGTTGCAAGCGCACCGTTAGTAACCACAATTGCCGATGCTGGGGGAGTACTGATTTATTTCGGCATAGCTGCGGCATTTTTAACCCTTACCCCACCGGTGTAGGGTTGATCTAGATCAGCGAACGGCGCTGATCTTTCTTGGGAATGGGCGTATAATCAACCCATTCCCAGGTTAGATTAGATGATAGGACATATCGTGGTTGATCAAAAGGCAGAAAACACCAAGGGGCAACACGCAAATGAGCAGGTTACCGCTCAACCTATCCAGGTGCAGCCAGCACCGCCTAAAAAGAACGTTTCCATTCAAAAGCCGAACACGAGTTCGGGCGCTAAACCACCCGGTAACAATCAAATTTATGTGCGGGAAACCGAAGGTAAAGTAGAAACTACCCGGCGCGTGCTTGGTTTTTTACTCATGGCCTTATTTGCCGCATTGCCATGGCTAACTTGGAATGGCGAGCAAGCCATTTTATTTAATATCTTCGAGCAGCGTTTTCGTATTTTTGGCCTTACATTGTGGCCGCAAGATCTGACAATTTTAGCGTGGATACTGATGATATCGGCGTTCGCGTTATTCTTAATTACCACGTTGTTTGGCCGTGTATGGTGCGGGTTTACCTGCCCACAAACTACTTGGACCTTCATTTTTATGTGGTTCGAGCGCAAAATTGAAGGTAGCCGCCATCAGCGTATGAAGCTTGATGAGCGGGCTATGGATGCGGATAAGTTTGTGCGCAAGTTTCTCAAGCACTCGGCTTGGATTATCGTGGCTTTACTTACCTCTCTTACTTTCGTGGGCTACTTCTCCGAAATTCGCCCACTCTTTGTTAACTTCTTCACCTTCAACGCGAGCGCCTGGGCTACCGGGGGCGTGCTGTTCTTTACCTTTGCCACTTATGGTAATGCGGGCTGGATGCGGGAAATTATGTGTACTCACATGTGCCCCTATGCGCGCTTCCAATCTGCCATGTTTGATAAAGACACCTACATTGTGGCGTACGATGTTGAGCGTGGTGAGCCACGTGGCCCACGCAAGCGCAAGGTAGATCCGGCGAGCATTAATAAAGGTGATTGTATCGATTGCAACTTGTGTGTGCAGGTGTGCCCTACTGGCATTGATATTCGTAATGGTTTGCAATATGAGTGTATTAGTTGCGGTGCCTGTATTGATGCTTGTGATGATGTAATGGAAAAAATGGGCTATCCGAAAAAACTAATCAGTTTCACTACGCAAACCCGTTTAGAGGGCGGAGAAACAAAAGTATTTCGCTTTAAGAGCGTAGGTTACGGCATCGCGTTGATTGTGTTAACTGGGCTATTGGTGGCTGATATCCTTTTACGTATACCGTTGGAATTTGATGTAATTCGCGATCGTAATACCTTGTATCGAGAGAACCAACAAGGTTGGGTAGAGAACGTATATACTTTGCGGATGACCAATAAAGCACAAGTGGCGCAAACGTATCGTGTTACAGTAACAGGTATTAACGATATGCAATTGCAAGGTATTGAAGAAGTAACGCTCGGTGCTGAATCTACCGAATCTGTGCCGGTAACCGTGGCGGTAGACCCCTACTTCTTGGAAATGCCCATGGTAGAAATTCAGTTTACCATAGAAGCCATTGATGACGCCCGTGTTCGGAAGAATGTGCAAACCAACTTTATTTATCAGTAACACGAATGATGGGAATTATTTTTGGCAGAATTTAGCTTTCAAGATTTAACACCAGATTTTATTCTCGATGCAATAGAAAGCACAGGCCTGTACCCTACGTCAGGCCTTTTGCCGTTAAATAGCTATGAAAATCGTGTGTACCAGTTTTTAGCCGAAGATAACAAACGTTATGTAGTGAAGTTTTATCGGCCCAATCGCTGGAGTGATGCGCAAATTGAAGAAGAGCATGAGTTTACCTTTGCACTGCATGAAGCGGAGATTCCCGTAGTATGCCCGCTGCAATTACCAACCAGCCTGTTGCACTATAAAGGCTATCGGTTTGCACTATTCCCAAGTATTGGTGGCCGAGCACTTGAACCGGAACAGCTAGAACAGCTTGAAGATCTAGGGCGTCATTTAGGCCGTTTACATATGGTTGGCCGCGCTAAGCCGTTTGCCCATCGAGTATCGTTAATTGATTTAGATATACTGGCGCAACATGAGCAGCGGTTATTAGCCTGCCCGTTATTGCCCTCTGCTTTGCAAGCGCCCTTTGCGGCAATTTTAAAGGCGGTAATCGCGCGCCTAAAATTAGTGCCATGGAATGATTATCAACATATTCGTTTGCATGGTGATTGCCATATTGGCAATTTATTGTGGCGGCCAGAAGGTTTAACGCTGGTGGATTTTGATGATTGTAGGCAAGGGCCAGCGATTCAAGATTTGTGGATGATGCTCTCTGGTGAGCGAGCGCAACAGCAATTACAGCTAGAAACTTTACTGGAGGGTTATGCGGAGTTTGCTGATTTTAATCGAGCCGAACTGCGTTTAATTGAACCTTTGCGTGCGTTTCGAATCATTCAATACATGGCGTGGCTAGCGGAGCGGTGGATAGACCCGGCATTTGAGCGCAGTTTTAGTTGGTTTGCAGAGCCGCGCTATTGGGAACAACAAATTTTAACGTTGAAAGAGCAGCTTGCTGCGTTTGATGAAGAACCGCTGCGCTTGCAGCAGGGTTTCAACTAACGGCATAATGCACATACTTGTAGAAATATAACCTGTAGTAGCGAATAACGAACTTGTTCTAATTTTGGCTACGTTGTAGATGAAGTAACAAGGAACCATCATGAAAAAATTAATAGTGGCATTAGTAACCTTGGTATTCGTGGCGCTAACGCCAACGCAAGCACAAGAGTTTCAAGAAGGCGTGCATTATCGGGTAATTGGCGATACGCCAAGCCGAGCGCCAGAAATAATTGATTTCTTTTCGTTCTACTGTGGTGGTTGTTATCAATATGCGCCATTCAGCGATATGTTGGCAGAAGAGTTTGGTAGCAGTTTTAACAAATATCATGTGAATATTGTGGTTCCAAATGCTGCTATTCGCGATAATATTCAAAGCGTTTGGGCTACTGCAATAGTACTCGGTATAGATAAACAATTTAAAGAGCGAGTATTTCAAAACCACTTTGTTCGTAACCGCATGAGCAACAGTGTTACCGAATTGAAGCAAATTATGCTTGATTTAGGTGTGGAAGAAGAAATGTATAATCGTGCTACCAATAGTATGCAGGCACGTAGTTTGGCGAATCGTATGAGTTCGTTGCAGCGGCAATTCTCGGTTAGCCGCACGCCCACGTATATTGTAAATCGTAAATATGAAATGTTACCGGGCGGCTTTAATAATTCGAGTAACTTTTTTGAAGATTACTTGCGCTTAGCGCGTTATTTAGTTGCGAAAGATTTTTAAGCTCC